>CAMDED010000034.1 GCA_945893365.1 Candidatus Sulfopaludibacter sp. SbA3
GAGTTGGTGCAGCAGAGCGGCTTTTTGGGCTTCCAACTGAGGCAAAGAGTCGTTCATGGTGGGGCCTCCTCTCTTAGCGTATAACAACGCTAAGCTTTACGCCACAAAAAAGAAACCTACCGCCATCGCACTTTGATGTCGCACACCCACAAAACAGGCGTTCGCCGAAGGCGGATATGAGCCGAACACCTCGCCTTTCACCGATCGGGCGGAACAACATTTAACCACGACGGTACTGGCGTTTCTCCAGGGATGGTCCCGCTAATTTCGGCAACAATCGACTTGACGTACCTTCACCCCGCTCCCTTCGCGAATACCTTGACCAGCCGAGCCATTTGTGCCTGGCTCGTCCGGTCATCTTCCCGATAAGGCTACAACTTGCGCTCCCGCCATCCAATATGGCATTATTTGGACTGCATGATCTCAAAGCTCGACTTGGATGCGGAATCGCCGGTGCCCCTTTACCGGCAGCTCTACGATCATTTTCGCGCCTCCATCGAATCGGGAAAGCTGGAGAATGGCTCCCGCTTGCCCGCCACCCGGGAATTGGCTGGTCATCTTGGCCTGAATCGCACGACGGTCGCCGCCGCGTACGAATTGCTCGAAAACGAGGGATTCCTGACGGGACAAGTGGGCCGGGGAAGCTTTGTCCGATCCTCCCGCGCGCCGCAATCGAACGAAATCGACTGGAACGCGCTCCTTGGCCCTTCGCAGTCGCGCACTCCAGCGCCTGTAAGCTGGAACCCCGCCACGATCAGCTTCGCCACGTCCCGCCCTTCCGAGGACCTGTTCCCGCTTGAGGCGTTCCGGCTGACCTGCCGTGAAGTCCTGAACGGGAAGCAGCTCCCCGCCGTTCTACAGCTTGGATCGCCCGGAGGTTACGAGCCGCTGCGCCGCTATCTCCTCAGCCGCGCCGCGGAGCAAGGCCTCTGCCAGGCGGGCGGAGAATTGATTGTCACGAGCGGGTGCCAGCAAGCCTTCGACCTGATCGCTCGAGCGCTCCTGAGGCCTGGCGACAAGGTCGCGGTTGAAGATCCGGTTTACCCGGGCCTGAAGAATTTGTTTCTCAGCGCCGGCGTCGAGTTGCTCGGCATCCCCGTTGGCGCGGACGGCATGGACACGGAGCAGCTCGAGCGCGTGCTGGTGAAGAACCGGCCAAAGCTCATCGTGGTTACGCCGAATTTTCAGAATCCAACCGGCGCGACAATGCCGCTTGCCGCCCGGCGTGCGACTCTGCGCCTGGCGCGCGAGCATGGCGCGGTCCTGGTGGAAAGCGACATTTACGGGGAGCTTACGTATTCGGGCGAGGCCATTCCTTCCATCCGCCAGCTCGATGAAACCGGCGGCACGATCCTGCTGCGAAGCTTCTCGAAGGTCGCGTTTCCGGGACTTCGGGTAGGGTGGGTCATGGGCCCGCGGCCCCTGGTTTCGAGGTGTTGCGAGATCAAGCAGATCACGGATCTGCACACGGACCAGCTCTCTCAAGCGGTGTTGCTCCGTTTTGCGGAGAGCGGCCGCCTGGACGCGCACCGGAAGGCGATCGTGTCGGCGGGCGCCGAACGGCTTTCCGCGACCCTTTCCGGATGCCGCGAATTTCTGCCGCCGGGCACGCGCTTCACCCGTCCCACGGGCGGAATGAACGTGTGGGTGCGCCTTCCCGAGCCGCTCGACGCCGGCGACCTGCTTCCGCGCGCGCAGCGTGAGAATGTCAACTACCTGCCGGGACGTTATTTCACGGTGTCGAGGCATGAGCCCGGCGGAATGCGCTTGAGTTTCGCGGGTCTGACGCCGGCCCGCATTCGCGAAGGCATCCGTACGCTTGGCGGCGTCTTTTCGAGCGAGTTGGAGAGCGCACGGTCGCGCGGCATGGAACCCGCGCTGGCCATGGTCTGATTTGGAAGAGTTCCGATTTCGAGTAAGGAGCGGGAGGATACATGTTTCTGGACGAGGAGTTTCGACTTAAAGTCGGCCTGGCGGAAATGCTGAAGGGCGGCGTCATCATGGACGTCACCAACGCCGAACAGGCCGCAATAGCGGAGAAGGCCGGCGCGGCGGCCGTGATGGCGCTTGAGCGCGTGCCATCCGATATCCGCAAGGACGGCGGGGTGGCGCGCATGGCGCCGATTGCGAAGATCCGCGAGATCATGCGGACGGTGAGCATTCCGGTCATGGCGAAGGCGCGCATAGGACACTTCACGGAAGCTCGCATCCTTGAAGCGCTCGGCGTCGATTACATTGATGAAAGCGAAGTGTTGACGCCGGCTGACGAGGAGCATCATATCGATAAGCGTCCTTACAAGGTTCCCTTTGTATGCGGCGCGCGCAACCTGGGCGAAGCGCTGCGGCGAATCGGCGAAGGCGCGGCCATGATCCGCACCAAGGGCGAAGCTGGCAGCGGCAACATCGTCGAAGCCGTCAGGCACATGCGCACCATTCAGAAAGAGATGAAGCAACTGACGGTGCTCGGCAAGGAGGAGCTGATGGCGGAAGCCAAGAAGCATCAGGCGCCCTTCGAGCTGATTCAGTGGGTGGCCGAGCACGGGAAGCTCCCGGTACCGAACTTTTCGGCTGGCGGGATCGCGACGCCGGCCGACGCGGCGCTCGTGATGCAGTTGGGGGCCGAGAGCGTTTTCGTGGGCTCCGGGATTTTCAAGAGCGACGATCCCGAGGCTCGCGCGCGCGCCATCGTCAAAGCGGCCACTTATTTCAACGATCCGGCCAAGCTGCTCGAAGCGAGCGAGGATCTCGGCATCGGAATGCACGGGCTAGACATCTCAAAGCTTGCCGAATCCGAGTTGATGCAGACACGGGGATGGTAGCGCCGCCGTCATCGCCGAAGCGCGTGGGCGTGCTCGCTCTGCAGGGCGATTTCGAGGCTCACCGGAAGGCGCTTGCCGCGTCCGGCGCCGAAGTGGTGGAAGTGCGAACGGCCGCGGAGCTTCATGGCATCGACGGCCTCGTCATTCCGGGCGGCGAGAGCACCACCATGCTCAAGCTTCTGGATGCGGAGAACCTGACGGGCGCGCTTGCGGAGTTCGGCCGCGGCCGCCCGATTTTCGGAACCTGCGCCGGGGCCATCCTTCTGGCAAAAGGAGTGACGCGCCCCGCGCAAGCGAGCCTGGCGTTGATGGATATCGATGTAGAGCGCAACGCCTACGGGCGGCAGGTGGACAGCCGGGTAACGCACATCTCGACGGAGCCTGAATTCGGGGAGCGCACGCGCCCGCCGGCGGATCTGGAAGCGGTCTTTATCCGCGCGCCGATCATCCGCCGGGTTGGCCCAGGCGCGCGCGTTCTCGCGTGGTATCAGGGCGACCCGGTGCTTGTCGAGCAGGGAAAACATCTGGTCGCGACCTTTCACCCGGAGCTGACGCCGGACTTGCGAGTACACGAGCTGTTCATGAGCAAACTGTGAAACCCGTGCAAGTCGTCTTCGTATGTTTCGGAAACGCGTGCCGCAGCCAGATGGCCGAGGGTTTCGCGCGCACCTACGGCCAGGACGTGATGGTCGCGCGAAGCGCGGGCCTGATGCCGACAGTCATGGTTCCCAGGGAGACCGCCAGGGCCATGGACGAGAAAGGCATCGACATCTCCGGCCACTTCCCTAAGGGGCTGGACGATATCCTGCCGGACCAGATGGAGTTGGCGATCAACATGAGCGGATTTCCCCTGCCGGGCGTGCCGAGGAGCATAGTGCGGATCTGGAGCGTCGAAGACCCCATGGGCAAAAAAGAAAAGGTTTTCAACCGGGTGCGGGACGAAATTGAAGGTCTCGTGAAGAACCTGATTCTGGAGTTGCGAAGGGCGCGCGCCGGTTCGTAGGCGGCAACGCAGCCATCTCCGCCGGCAGGTTCGCACCGCGGTCAAATCACTGGAGAACGCGGCGGTAGTCCTTGGCAGCGTGGAAGACGCGTTCAATCACCACTCCCTTTTTAAGAGGGCGATATGCGATAAGGTATCGCTCGAAACCGGCGACCCGCCACAAACGGACACCCGCGAACTTTCCCTGACGGACCTTTCCCGGCCAGCCCATCTCCGGCGTTTCGGAAAGCTCGATGAAGGTTTTCCGCGCAGCTTTCGTGAAGCGGCGCGCAACTTCCAGGCCGGCATTCTCCGCGATGTACACAAAATGTCCAGTGAGGTCGCGTTTCGCGGCCTCTCGCCTGAGAACCTGCGCCATCGGAAGATCAGGACGTTCTTCTGGATTTCAATATGGCGAGCCCTTCTCGCTCGATGTCATCCCAGTCTTGGGTCGTCATCTCAGTCGGCTCGCCGCTCTGCGCGGCTTCCTCGAGAAGCATTTCCAAACGAGCGTCGAAGCGGTCATCAGTGAGGAGAGGTTCACCAGCATTGACTCCCCGAAGCGCGGCGCGGTCCTCTTCGCGTTCCTTGAAAAGTTCCATCGCGGCATTGAGGATGTCGTCGGCCGAGCGGTACTCGCCTGCCTCAAGTTTCTCCTTCAACAAACGGTCGAACTCGGGGGCAAGGGTCACGTTCATTTGGATGAGACCTCCACTGATATGATTCTACGCTTCCTCGCGGCGACTGTCATTGACCTAAATACCGCCGCAAGTCCGCGCTGCTCGACCGGATGTGCGCCCTCATGGCGGCGCGG
Source organism: Candidatus Sulfopaludibacter sp. SbA3 (assembly GCA_945893365.1). Taxonomy (GTDB): domain Bacteria; phylum Acidobacteriota; class Terriglobia; order Bryobacterales; family Bryobacteraceae; genus SYKU01. The sequence continues at coordinate 4,616 of CAMDED010000034.1, forward strand.
GCCTTCTCACGGTCTCCCGCCCGCAAGGCCCCAAGAATCTTCTTGTGGTCCTTTATCGACCTGTCCGCGCGCGCCGAAACCGTCTTCGCAATCCAGGCTTGCATCGAACCGCGAATCGTCCCCAAAAGGCTCACGAGGATCGGATTCCCTTCAAAACCTACCGTCTTTCGAGACACAGCCGGGGCCAATGCCATCCGCCTCCTCATGAGGAGGAAGTCGCTACTCCCGTTCACAAGATGACGGATGCTAATGCGCGTCCCTCTCTAATCAACCGTTCAACGTCTTCGAATCGAACAGGTTCCTTGGGATGGGCGCAATTATTCGCGACGTCAAATAAGCTGCGAAGCTGTGATTTCTGAACCTGCGTAACGACAGTCTCCTTCACGAGGGTGTTGAGTAGGTCGGCTACGTCGGCTACCTTTTTGGTCGACGGATTCTTCGCGACCGTGAGGGCTCGATCATCCGCGACCGTCCATAGATGGCGTTCAAGGGCTACTCTCCCAATGACGCCGCTCGCGCGGATCATGACTTCATCTTTTCGATTTTCCTTTAGAAGGTTCTCAGCAGTGTCGAACTCGCTCTCAGCGACTGACAAGCTCAGCCGTGTCACTATTGGAAGCTCACGGGAAAGAAGCTCGTCTTCCGAAGCGCGCACAAGACTCCGCGCCTTCCGAAACCCTTCGTTGAATTGCTCATGCGTCATTCCGATGCTTCGATGACTTCTAGCAGACAAGACCGGTTCGAGATTGAAATAAGTGTAATAGGCGTCACTTGAGCGGTAACATTCCTCAAATTCCCTCAGGCTTGACAACCCATTTCGAGCAAGAAGTTCTCGGCATCCTCGATACCATTGCTGACCTTTGTCGCTCAGGTCGCCATCTGAGGAATTGTCGTCGCAATAGTACCGCTCAACCAGCGGAACAAGTTCGTCGGCGAATGTTTCAAGCTGGCGAATGCGTTGCTGAACTTGAATGAGGCGAGAGCTCATAACTGCAATTCTAGCAGCTCCATGGGCATTACACACCGCCAGCCGCCTGCACTAAATGCCGCCTCAAATCCCGAGTTGCTCGACCGGATGTGCGCCTTCATCGCGGCGGGGCCTTCTCGCGGTTCCCTGCCCGCGACGCCGCGAGGATCTTTTGTGGTTTCTTATCGATCTGTCCACGCGCGCGCCGAAAGCGTCTTCGCAATCCGGCTTGCATCGAACGGGCCATGGCCAGATGGAACTGCAAGTCGACTTCGAAATAGCACTCAGGTTCAGCGAGATTTGATCGGGAGTTGCTTGAAGATCTGGCGATGATATTTGAGGAACTCGTCTGAAATCGTCAAACCCTGTCGTTGCCTGCGGTTTAGAGCAAGCGAGATGAAGTCTAGAAACAGTGAGATAATTTAAACAAACACATGAAAACTGAAACACTCAATTCGATACTTTTGGTTATATGTACGATACTCCTTCTCTACGTAGCATTTTACATCCCTATTACTCATAAAGCCAAACTCAAGAACTGTTTTGAGGTGGCCGTCACTCTTGAAAAGGCTAGGCACCATCCTGATGCTCTAACTGTAACAAATCAAGATATATCAGGTTTTCAAAAAAATATCACTGCTTGTATGGCAGATTAGATACATGAACTAGGGAGAAACACGGTGGACAGCCGGGTAACACGCATCTCGACGGAGAGCGAACTCGGGGATCGCACGCGTCCGCCGACGGATCTGGAAGCGGTGTTCATCCGCGCTCCGATCCTCCTCGCGTCGGCCCAGGCGCGCGCGTTCTTGCGTGGTGTCAGGGCGACCCGGTGCCCGTCGACCAGGGAAACACCTTGTTGCGACCTTTCACCCGGAGGTAACGCCGAACTTGCGAGTGCACGAGCTCTTCATGGTGGCGCGAAGCGCCGGTCTGATGCCGACGATCATGGTTCCCCACGAAACCGCCAAGGCCATGACTGAGAAAGGCATCAAGATCTCCGGCGATTTTCCCAGGGGCTGAAGGGTGTCCTGCTGGACCAGATGGAGTTGGCGATCAACATGAGCGGATTTCCGCTGCCGGGCGTGCCGAGGAGCATCGTGCGGATCTGGAGCGTCGAAGACCCGATGGGTAAAAAGGAAAAGGTTTTCAACCGGGTGCGGGACGAAATTGAAGGTCTCGTGAAGAACCTGATTCTGGAGTTGCGAAGGGCGCGCGCCGCTCGTAGGCGCGGGCCGGCAACCCTTGCCCATCAGACTCGCCACCAGCCACCACTCCCGCTAACCCCACAAACGGACACCGGCTAACGTGCCCTGACGGACCTTTCCTGGCTAATTCCCTCTCCGGCGTTTCGGAAGCTCGATGATGGTTTCGGGCTGCGTAAGTGAATCGGCCCTCATCTGTCAGGCCCGCGATCGCCGCGATGTACACCAAATGTCCAATGAGGTCGCGCTTCGCGGCCTCAGACGGTTCTTCCGGATTTCAAAATGGCGATCCCTCTTTGCTCCATCTCATCCCAGTCTCGACTCGTCATCTCAGTCGGCTCGCCGCTCTGTGCGGCTTCCTCGAGAAGCATTTCCAAACGCTCACCGGCATTGACTCCCCGAAGCGCGGCGCGGTCCTCTTCGCGTTCCTTGAATAGTCCCATCGCGGCATTGAGGATGTCGTCGGCCGAGCGGTACTCGCCTGCCTCAAGTTTCTCCTTCAACAAACGGTCGAACTCGGGGGTAAGGGTCACGTTCATTTTGGATGGGACCTCCGTTGGTTCCGATATGATTCTACGCTTCCTGGCGGCGACTGTCATTGACCCAAATGCCGCCGCAAGTCCGCACTGCTTGACCGGATGTGCGCCCTCATCGCAGCGCGGGCCTTGTCACGGTCCCCCGCCCGCAAGGCCCCAAGAATCTTCTTGTGGTCCTTTATCGACCTGTCCGCGCGCGTCGAAACCGTCTTCGCAATCCAGGCTTGCATCGAACCGCGAATCGTCCCCAACAGGCTGACGAGGATCGGATTCCGCGCGGCGCGGGCGATGGCCAGATGGAACTGCAAGTCGGCTTCGAGATAGCGCTCGGGTTCAGCCGGAGTGGCTCCGGCAGGCTCTCGTCCGCTAAGGTCTCGTCCGCTAAGGTCTCGTCCGGTAACGCCTGGTCCGGAAAACGCGTGCTGCATGCCGCCGATCGCCGCCGAAATCGCAGCCAGATCCTCGTCCGTCGCTCTCTCCGCCGCGAGCGATGCGGTCTCGCATTCGAGCATTAGCCGCGTCTCGATCAGGTCCGCGACCGCTTTGCCGTCAAGCAGCAGGTCCCACTGCATGGCCTTTTCCAGATAGCGGGACCTCTCCCCGGAAACGAAAGTTCCCTCGCCCCGCTGCGTCTTCAGGATGCCCATCACGGAAAGCGAGCGCAGCGCTTCCCTCACCGAGGTGCGTCCAACGCCGAACTGCGCGCATAGTTGCTTCTCGGATGGCACGCGGTCGCCGGGCTTCAGCGCGCCCCTCGAGATCAGGCCGGCCATCTGATCGACAATTTCGTCGCTCACCGAAACGCGGGAAACGGGCTTGAGACTTTCGAGCATTGTGCGATATGCTAGCTTGTCAGACAAGCTGACAGGCTGTCAAGCTCAATGCCCGTAACCCACGACATCGGACAACGCGTCGAGCTGGTCTCGATGGACGCGCACTGCCAGAACATTACGATCGGCCTCTACCAGCAGTCCGGCCGCTCGTATTTGGTCCATACCTTCAGCGGGAAAACCGGTGCGGCTGAGCGTATCGATTTCGTCAAGCGCGCCATGGCTACTCTCGGCGAAATGCAGACGGCGCCGGCGGACTCCGGGCATCTGCGATTTCCCTGCGGAGACAGCCATCTCATGGCAGTCCGGCGCCTGTTTCTTGAAGCGGTTAAACTGCCTTCGTCCGAAGAGTGTCCGGTCCGCCCGCTGTTTATCTTCGACCGCAAGTCAAACGAGGAAGTGCGCGTACGGAGTCTCGGTTCGGGCGCGTACGAAGTAGAGGCCGGCCCGCGCGCCGAAGCGGTTGCCGGGGGGCTCGCGAAACTCGGTCATCTGAATGCCGCCGAGGGCGCCACGACCCGTGTGTATTTTCCCTGCGGCCAGTCGCACGATGCCTTGATCGGACTGCTCCTCTACCGTGCTTTGAACGTCCGCGCCGCGGTCCGTGAGATGGAATTGGCCGCGAGCCGCGGCATGCTCGTCGCGCCCAGCGCGCAGAGGTAATAAAGTGAATGACAGGGTGAACCACAATGAACAGCCGTGATCGCGTCCTGGCGGCCCTTCGCCTCGAACCGGTAGATCGCACGCCCGTATGCAATCCGACTTCCGTCGCTACGGTCGAGCTCATGGACCTCGCCGACGCCCCGTTTCCCGACGCCAACCGCATCCCCGAGCTGATGGCGCGCCTAGCCGAAACCAGCTATACCGAGCTCGGCTTCGATACCATCATGCCGGTGTTCAGCATCATTCAGGAATCCTCCGCGCTCGGCTGCAGGATCCAGTGGGAGCAGAAGGATAACTGGCCCACCGTAAAGATGCGCGAGCCCATCTGGGAGACGCCGGACGACATCCGTATCCCGGCCGATTTCCTCACTCATCCGGACACGCGCTGCGTTATCGACGCCATCAAATTGCTCCGCAAGCGCTACGGCAACGAAGTCGCGATCATCGGCAAGACCATGGGACCCTGGTCGCTCGGCTACCACTGTTTCGGGGTCGAGCCGTTCCTGCTCCTGTCGCTTGACGACCCCGGAAAAACCAAGCTCTGTCTCGATCGCATGAAGGAGGCGACCGTGCAATTCGGCCTTGCTCAGATCGAAGCCGGCGCCGATGCGCTCACGCTCCCCGACCACGCAACCGGCGATCTGGTAAGCGCCGAATACTACGAACGGTACCTCGTGGACGTCCATAAGGAGTTCGCCGAACGGCTGCCGATCCCGCTCATTCTGCACATCTGCGGGCGTACGGTGGACCGCATGCCATTCATTGCGCAGACAGGCATGGCGGCGTTCCACTATGACTCGAAGAACCAGCCGGCGGAGTCGATGGAAGCGGTGAATGGCCGCGTCGCGCTGGTAGGGAACATCAACAACCCCGAGACGCTGTTCTCGAAGGGTGCGGCGGAAGTGCGAGCCGAAGTGTACAAGAATCTGAACGCCCGTGTGAACCTGGTGGGCCCCGAGTGCGCGATCCCGCTCCAGACGGCGATCGAGAATCTGAAGGAGATTCCGAAAGCCGTGCGGGACTGGCATCGGGAACGGGCGGCCTGAGGCGAAAACATGGCGGAAATCGCGGATATTTCAAACGAATTCATCCGGCAGGAAATCGATGAGTTCATCGAACGGGCGGACGAGCGCGAGCGAATCATCAGTCTTTTCTCCCGGTCGAGCCCCGGGATGCAGGCCATCGCGGCCGCGCTGATCGACGGCGATAACGAGCTGGTCGACGAGCTTACCCAAGCGGCTCTCGCGGCTGGCGCCGAGGCGCTCGAAGTGATGGACTACGGGCTCATCGCGGGCATGGCGATTGTCGGCGTGAAGTTCCGTCAGAATTTCATCTTCGTTCCGGAAGTGCTGGCGTGCGCCCGCGCCATGAAAGCCGGAATGAAGCACATCGATCCGATCCTCTCCGCCTCGGGCATCGAGCCGCTTGGAAAGGTCGTGATGGGCACCGTGAAGGGCGACCTGCACGATATCGGCAAGAACCTCTGCATCATGATGTTGAGGGGCGCCGGTTTCGAAGTGATCGACCTCGGCGTCGATACTTCGTCCGACGCCTTCATCGACGCGGTGGAGCGGCATCAGGCGCACCTCATGGGAATGTCCGCGCTCTTGACCACGACGATGCCGAACATGGGCAAAACCATCGATGCGTTTATCGATGCCGATCTCCGCGACGGCGTGAAGATCATGGTCGGCGGCGCTCCCGTCACGCAGGAGTTTGCCGACGATATGGGCGCCGACGGGTACGGAAAGGACGCGCTCGCCTGCGTGGCGCTGGCGAAGAAGCTGTTAGGCGTGGAGTCGCGCACGTGAAAGCCGAGTACCAGAAGCGCCTGGTGCAGATCGCGGAGATTTTCGAGGGAATCGCCGCCCATGCCACCGAATCGGCGCGCGAACGCTGCCCGTACAAGAACCGCCGCGACGAGTGCACCGCGGCCTTCGGATGCCGTAACCAGCGCAAGCCGCCTGTGGCGGGCGGCCTGCTGCTGTGCCGGGGCGACGACAAGCTCGACTACCGCGCCGCCTGGCAGCTCTGACGTGTTCCTCCCTAGCCGGGCCGCGCGCGTAAGAACCCGTGAATCCCTACCGTCCGGCGATTTCTCCCGCACCCGGCGAGAGCCCTTCCAGCATTCGCCCATCCTACCCAAACATCCGCAAGCAGGCAATCCGAAATGACCCTCTTCGACTGCGCCGATCAGCTTGCGTTGCGGGTCCCCACCTCCTGCGGCCGCGCCGGGCACTGCCACGAATGCGTCGTCGAAGTCACGCGCGGCCTCGAATCTCTGTCCCCGAAATCCGGCGACGAGGCCTTTCTTCGCGGCAATTACCGCCTTGCGTGCCAGGCGTTTCTGTTGGGCGAGCCGTCGGACGTAGCGTTCTCACTCCTCCGCCGCTCGCCGAAGATCCTGACCGGTTCCGTGTCCTCGGGGCCGGTCGAGTGCGACGGGCGCGCGGGCTACGGAATCGCGATGGACCTGGGCACCACCACCGTCGTCCTGGAACTGGTCGACCTGCGAACGGGAGCCACCGTCTACCAGAGTTCCTTCGACAACCCGCAGCGCTTCGGCGGCAGCGACGTCATGCATCGCATCTCCTACGACGGCGGCCCGTTTCGCGGAGAGCTTCAGAAAGCCATCATCGGAGCCGTCAACGGAGAGATCCGCGAGTTGTGCCGCGACCTTGGGATCGCGCGGCGCGAGATTGTCGAAGCCATGGTGGCCGGCAACTCGACGATGCGGGATTTGTTCTTCGGCCTCGACGTCCAGCCGATCGGGCAGCGTCCCTACAAGTCCATCACCGAGGCGCGCGAGACCACGGCGCTTGAAGAACCGGCGCATCGCCTCGGCATCCTGGCAGATCCCCAGGCTCGGATCATGAGTCCGCCGCTCGTGGCAAGCCATGTTGGAGCCGACACCTCGGCCGCGCTGATCGCGATCGGCATCGAGTCGCGGCGCGAGATCGTGATGCTGGTCGACGTGGGCACGAACACCGAGGTCGTCGTGGGGAACTCCGAACGCATGATGGCCGCGTCCTGCCCCGCCGGGCCGGCGTTTGAAGGCGGCCTCGTCCGCTACGGCATGCCGGGCGGGGATGGCGCGATCGAGTCGGCGGAGTTCGCCGGTGGCAGCCTGGAATACCGTGTGATCGGCGGCGGCGAGCCCCGCGGAATCTGCGGCTCCGGCCTCATCGACATTCTGGCCGAGCTGCGCCGCCATGAGCAGATGACGCCCAAAGGCGTGTTCTCCGCGAAGCGCCGCGAGATCGCCGTCGCACCCGCCTTCGGAATTACCCTCTCTCGCGAAGACGCGAGCAACCTCGCCCAGGCGAAAGCCGCCAACTTTTGCGGCCAGGCGATCGTAATGCGGAAATTCGGCGTGACGCCCAAGGGCATTTCGAAGCTCTATCTCGCGGGCGGGTTCGCCAACTACGTCAACGTTCGAAACGCCATCGGGATCGGCTTCCTCGCGCCGGTTCCCGAAGAGCGAATCGCGAAGATCGGCAACGCGTCCTTGCAGGGCGCGAAGGAACTGCTGCTGTCCGAACGGAAGAGGAAGCTGGCCGAAACGATCGTGCGGCGCATTGAACACGTCGAGCTTGAAACGCAGCCGGACTTCTTCGATCTGTTCGTCGAGGGTTGCCAGTTCAAGCCCATGCCTTCCGGCGATTGAAAGGACCCTATGAAGCTTAACGGCGCGGACTTTGTCATCATCGGAGAAAACATCCACACCACGCGCATGGTGTTGCGAAACGGGAAGCTGGTCGTAACCGCCCCCGGAGGATCGGAAGCTGTCCGCTACGTCTCGGCCGCGGGCGAAACGCGATTCCTCCCAATCCCCGAAGCGTTCAAGCGCACGCAAGACTACGGCGAGGGCCGGATAAAACACGTGAAGATCGCGATTCACGATGCCATGGCCGGAGGCTTCGAAGGACTGGAGTACCTTCGCGCGCTCGTCGGCCGCCAGTCCGCGGCCGGCGCCGGCGCCGATTTCCTCGATCTCAACGTGGACGAAGTATCGCTTCGTCCCGCCGAACAGATCGACGCCATGCGGTGGCTGGTCGAAACCATCCAGTCGATGACGGACATCCCGGTCGCCGTCGACTCCTCGAATCTCGAAACCATCGTCGCCGGTCTCGACGCCGCCCGCGGCCGCGCGCTGCTGAACTCCGCGTCCCTCGAACGAATCGGCGCGCTGGAGATCGCGGCCAGCCGCGGAATTCCGGTCGTAGTGACGGCGGCGGGCGAGAAAGGGATGCCGCAAGACGACCTGGAGCGCGTTGCGAACGCTTCACGCATGGTGGATGCGGCCCTCGAATTGGGCATCGCGAAATCGGATCTCTACGTGGACGCGCTGGTGTTCCCCATTTCGGTCGACAGCCAGTTTGGCATCCATTGTTTCGATGCGATTCGCGCCCTTCGTGCGAAGTACGGCCCCGAGATCCACATTACGGGCGGATTGAGCAATGTGTCGTTCGGCCTGCCCTGCCGGCGTGTCATCAACGATGTGTTCATCAACCTCGCCGTCGCCGCGGGAGCCGACAGCGGCATTGTCGATCCGGTGGCGACAGACGTCCGGCGAGTGTTTACGCTCGACAAACAGGCGCGCCCGTACCAGCTCGCCGAGGATATGCTTCTCGGCCGCGACCGCAACTGCAAGAGCTTCCTCCGGGCCTATCGAAAGGGAGAACTGGGAGTCGCCTAATGACGCAATATCAAATCCTGTATTGGAAAGGCATTCCGGCTCAAGTGAAAGTCCACGAAGCCGGAAAGCGGCCCGTCTCACGGCAGTTACCCGAGCGCTTCCAGATCGAGATCGACCGGATCGCGATGCGGGAGGGCCTCGCCGGCACCGATGCCTATCTCGAACAGTGGCACTGGACACCCAGGCAGGAGCGTGAAGGCAATGCGGACGAGATCGCCGATGCGCTTGTCCGGGAATTGTGCGACGCCCGGGCGTCGGACGCCTGATCAAGAGGCAAAAAAGGGTGGTCTTGAAATCGTGACAACGATGCCTGTTTTCGATAGAGTAAAGTATTGGAGAGAGGAAGAGAGAAGGATTCGCAACCATGACCATCACTCTGAACGAGGAACAGACTCGCCTTCTTTCCGAGGTAGTTAAAGCGGGTGGCGCTCGGTCGACCGAAGAAGCGGTCGACCGAGCGGTGCGCGCCCTCCATTCATCTGCTACAACCGGGAAACCTGTCTATCAACAGGTGGACAACCTGGCCGACCTCTTTGCAAAATCCCCATTTCGCGGCCTCGATATGATTTTTGAGCGGGATAAGGATGTCGGCAGGGATGTCTCTCTGTGAACGGCTATCTTGTCGATACGAACGTCCTTTCCGAACTGACCAGACCTTTCCCCGAACCGCACGTAGAAAATTTCCTTCGTCAGTCTAAAGGCCGCGTTTTTGTAAGCGTATTGTCCATCGGAGAAATTCGCAAGGGCATTGCGTCTTTGCCAGTGAGCAACCGGCGCGCGGCTCTTGCGGACTGGCTCGACAATGAAATCATGCCCTGGTTCGCGAATCGTGTTTTGCCCGTCACGCTGGCTATCGCAGAATACTGGGGGGACCTCGCTGCGCAGTCGAAGGTGAAAGGCCACGCGCGCCCCGTCGTAGATGCCATTCTCGGGGCCACCGCCGTTAAGCATGATTTGGTTCTCGCGACGCGTAACGTCAGGGACTACGAAGAGTTAGGCGTTACGCTTCTGAATCCCTGGGAAGCCGCTTGAAGAATAGGCTATTTCCGCACCATGAGAATTGCGCGCTCTATGATGCGTTGCGGGTCGATGTGAAACCCGCTTGCCGGCTTCTTCCCAGATGACAGCTTCAGAAAACCTGTGAGCGCCAAACGATACAAAGCAGGGGCAATCCAGAAGAGGCTGACTTCTGAACCATGAGGATTGAGCGCGCTCGCCCGGATGGGATTGCCATGCAAGAAGTCGCAGGGCGCCTGATACAGCTTGCCATAAAGCCAACAGGGAAGGGCGCGTCGCCGCCGTGACTCTTTGGCGCGTCCCATGTATGCCGCGTACATGCGGCGGCCAACTTCGGGATTCAGATAGCAGACGCCTTCAAGAAGTGGGTAGACGGTGCTGAGGCCAGATTTACCCATGCGCGGACCCGCCGGTTTCTTGAAGACGGTGACAGCGGTGAGTTTCGGCACCGGGGCAGTAGGCTTTCGCGTGTGCGGATGCGCCAGAATTTCAAAAGCGGAGACCCACAGAGCGGTCATGCGGCCGATATCGTAGAGCGTCGTATCTATGCCGGCGGGAAGTTGAGAGGCTTGGGCCGCCATGTTGAGAGAGCGGAAAAGAGCGCGATCGTGCCAGCGCTGACGACTACTGAGGTAATGCCGCTTCCAGAGCCGGAGCAAAGCTTCCAATAAAGGTTCATCCACATCTTTAAGCTCCATGGTAGAAAGCTCCGGCGAAGACTGCCCATGAAACCGATCCACAGCATGAAGCCCGCGGATTGCGGGCGTTGACGCAATGAGGGTTTCATTGTTCGTGCCAAGCATCCACGGATAAAGCCAAAACGAATTCGAATGGGATATGCGGTGGGGAGCCTTAGGGTAGAGTAGCCCGAGAGAGCGGGCATAGGGGACGACGCACAAGGCCACAAGATCGCGAAAACTCGCGAGAGCCTCAACTTGGGAAAGCTTCGATTTAACATCATCGCGGACGATCAAAACTACCGGAGCAAGGGGTACGTCGAATGCATCCGTAAACCTCGAAATCAACTCCTCGAATTTCGGGTGAGATGCACAGAACGCCTGTACACGCGGATCATGAGAAGGTGCAAGGGCAATGATCTCACCCTCAACCGCTTTTTCGGCGGAGAGATTTGGCAGTATCGCTGCAGGGCTCCAATTGTTGTTCAAATTCCTACCCTTTCCACCCATCAGGGCTGACGTCATTGCCGCAACCGTCATAAAAGCCCAGTGTGCCGGGAGCAGGGCTGGAGAATGAATGATCTCGGCCGTCATTGCTTTATTCCAGTCGTAGCGGGTATTGCGCGGTCCACAATTCGCAGGAGCTGACTGGCGAACATTATGACTTCGGCAGCTTGCTCGGGTTGTGTCGGTACATAGCGGTGACCAGTGGAGTTTCTGTAAACACCGAAAGCTCCGGCGAACAGATGTGCCATGGCCAATTGTTCACCGGCCGGTAATTGAGTATCCGTAAGGCGCCCTTCCGGCACGGCGAAGGCGGCACGCATCAGTTTCTCTCCCACCAGTTCTTGGAGAAATCCGCCAGCCTGACGAACGGCAATTTCAACTTCTCGAAACGCCAGAAAGACAGCCACGTCATAGTCACCGCGCAGAAAAGCCGAATAGACCTTTTCCGCGATCAAGGAATGAATCTGGTGTTTAGGGAGCAGGCCGCCTTTACGATAGGAATCGAAATCGGCCCGTGAATTGATGCTTCTGCCGCGCCGGGTGATAAAGAAGCCGAGGGTGCGGATCTCGCGGGCCAGCAGCCCTTCGCTCTCAAGCCAACTCCATGCTTCCAACAGAACGCGGCGAATTTGGTCCGGGTACGGGAAACGATCGAAGGAATCTTCAAAGAAATTTTCCTGGCTGATTCTGCCGAGTTGCGCAACAGAATTGCCTCCGTCCGGGTAGCTGTTCAGATGTACCATGAGCACCCCCGCCACATCCTCTAGTGACATCGCGAGGAAGTCGTTTTGGTCTGGGATCAATGTCGAAAGCGGGATGATCGACATATAGAGTGTCGCCTAAGGACGCTATCACACTCTAAAACAGGATGGAAGGGAAATGTAAATAGCAGGCACCGCTCGGGCCCCAAATCGTCAAGACCCGATCAACACCTTCCGACCGGTCGGCTTGGCGCTTCCGCCCACGGGCTCATCGGTCACGGCAACCGCCGTGATGTCCGAAGCGAGCGCCGGGTCGTCGAACTGAACGATGGCGTTCTTCCGCGCATCGGGCGCGAACGTTCCACCACTCACAATCGCGGGAGCCCGTGAACGGATCAGCCACAGTTGATACGTTTTTCCCGGCGGCGGCGCGGGAAGCTCCGAAGCGAAGAAGACCACTTTCCGGCCATCCGCGATGAAGGCGTGCCCCGCGCTGCCGCCCTTCCCCGTGGCGCGAACTTTCACGAACCGAACGCCCGGAGAGACCATCAGACTCGCGAGTTGCACACTCTGCTCCAACTTCCGCTGCTGAACGCTCAGAGCTGCCTTCAGTTCCGCCACTTCACGATCGAGATCCCGCACCCGGGCCCGCTCAGCCGCCAATTCCCGCTGTGCGCTCGCCGAAGTCTGAAGCCGCCCTTCGGCGTCCTGCCGCGCACGATCCGCCGCGGCTTGCATCGTGAGGAGTTGCGATCGCTGTTGGCCCAACTCCGCCTGAAGCCGCGCCACCGCCCTGCGCTCTTCCGCCAGAGCATTCGCCGCCGATTGGACCTCGGCGTTGGCGCGTGCGAGCGCCTGCTCAAGTTCAGGATCGCGGACAGTCTGAATGACGGTTCGGACGCCAGGCGCCGGCACGGTGGCCGCCGGTGGCGTCGTGGCCGCCGGCGGTGTCGTCGAAGGTGTAACAGGCGCGGCAGGTCGAACTCCCGGCGCAATCACCCGCGCTTGATCGACGGGAAGCGGCCTATCCGATACTCTTGACCGCTGTCCAGCCATCCATCCCAACGCGGCGGCGAGCAAAAGACCGGCCGCGATTCCGATCGCCGGCATCGATCGAGCCGGTTTGTAGAACGGCACAACGTTCGAGGGCGGAATGGCCCGCAGTATCCGCTCCCGCAGCCCCGCGGGAGGTTCTACAAGGGGGACCGTCACCCCGAAGGAATACCAGAATCGACGGCTCCGGTCCAACTCTTCCCGGCAGGTTTCGCAACCCTGGCTGAGGTGCGACTGCAACTCTTCCCCCTCCGCACTCTCGAGAACGCCGAGGGCGGACAAGCCGTAGACTTCGGCGGGCAGGCGGTCACAGCGCATCAGGGGGTCTCATCTATTGAATACGAGCCAGCGACAGGTTTGGATGCGCATGGCGCCGGTTCGATCTAGAATGGTGCAGGGGCTTATTCATGCGTTCAGCGATTCTCATTGTTGCCGTCACATTCGTTTCCTTCGCGCAGGTTGCGCCGAAGGCCACGCCGGGCTTCGATCCGGCCGCCATGGACCGGACCGTCGAACCGTGCACGGACTTCTACCGGTTTGCCTGCGGCACTTGGCTGCGAAGCAATCCAGTACCCTCCGACCGCGCGACCTGGGGCCGCTTCGACGAACTGGCCGAGCGCAATCGCGAGATTCTAAGGACGATTCTAGAGGAAGCGTCCGCCGCCTCCGAGCGCGATCCCATCGCCCAGAAAATCGGCGACTACTACGCCTCCTGCATGGACGAAGGCGCGATCGAGACCAAAGGGACCGCGGCGCTCAAACCGGAGCTCGATCGCATCCGAGCCATCAAGGATAAGGCCGGCATTGCCGCCGTTCTCGCCAGCCTGCACACGCTGGGCGTGAACGTCCTGTTCAACTTTACCTCCGGACAGGATTTCAAAGACGCGAGCAAAGTGATCGCGCAAGCCGATCAGGGCGGGCTCGGGCTGCCCGATCGCGACTACTATTTCAAGGAAGACGCCAAATCCGTGGAGACGCGCAGGCAGTACGTCGAGCATGTCCGGAAGATGTTCGCGCTCTTTGGCGACGCGCCGGAGATCGCGAAGTCGCGCGCGGCCGTGGTCATGGAGATGGAAACCGCGCTCGCCAGGGGAGCGCTTGACCGCGTTTCACGCCGCGATCCAGCCAATCTGGACCACCTCATGAGCCGCGAGGAATTGATCAAGCTGAGCCCTTCCTTCGCCTGGGCCAAGTACCTCACCGCCGTCGGCGCGGGATCGACGAAAACGCTCAACGTCGGCGTCCCGGCATACATGAAGGCCATGGAAACGCTTATTGCCTCGCGCCCGGCTTCCGATTGGCAGACCTATCTGACCTGGCACTTACTGCACAACGCGGCCCCGCTGCTGCCAAGCGGATTCGTCTACGAGAACTTCAGTTTCTACGGCAAGACGCTGACGGGGGCCAAGGAGCTGCGTCCGCGGTGGAAACGATGCACCGATTTCACGGACAACGAGCTCGGCGAAGCTCTGGGCCGGAAGTACGTCGAGCGCACCTTCGGACAGGAAGGAAAGGAGCGCACTCTCAAGATGGTGCACGCGCTCGAGAAGGCGCTTGAGCGCGATATCCGCGACCTGCCATGGATGACGCCGGATACCAAAAAGAGGGCTCTCGAGAAGTTGCGGACGATCGCCAACAAGATCGGCTATCCCGAGAAATGGCGCGACTATTCGGCTGTCAAGATAGCCAGAGGCGACGCTCTCGGCAACTCCGCCCGAGCCAGCCGCTTCGAATTTGAACGCCAACTTGCCAAGATCGGCAAGCCCATCGATCCCATGGAATGGTTCATGACGCCTCCCACCGTGAACGCCTATTACGATCCGCAGATGAACAATATCAATTTCCCGGCCGGCATCCTGCAGCCGCCTTTTTACGACAACAAGATGGACGACGCGGTCAATTTCGGCGGCATCGGCGCGGTGATCGGCCACGAGCTCACGCACGGCTTCGACGATCAGGGCCGCAAATTCGATCCCAGAGGCAACCTCGCCGATTGGTGGACCGAACAGGACGCGAAGGAGTTCGAGCAGCGCGCCTCCTGTATCTCGGATCAGTACGCGGGATATTCGGTACTCGAAGGAGTGAAGCTCAACGGAAAGCTCACGCTAGGCGAGAACGTGGCGGATAACGGCGGCCTGCGGATCGCTTACATGGCCCTGATGGACTCGCTCGCGGGAAAAATCGCTCCGAAAATCGACGGCTTCACCGCCGAGCAAAGGATCTTCCTCGGATGGGGGCAGATCTGGTGCAAGAACTCGACGGACGAAGCGCTGCGGCTGCGCGCGCAGACCGATCCTCACTCCGACTCCCGGTACCGCGTGAACGGCGTCGTTTCCAACATGCCTGAATTTCAGCAGGCATTCGGCTGCAAAGTGGGCCAGCCGATGGCGCGCGAAAACGCCTGCCGCGTCTGGTAGTGGCGGAGCCGGCGCGCGGCGACGAATCCGGCTAGGCCGCCTGGGGGCCGGGCGTGCAGACACACGGGGCAAATCTCAGCTGAAATACTCTCAGACTGAGAATGCGGGCGTCGGATCCGATCGGCTTTCCGGCCGCCGGCGCCACGAGACGGAAACACATTCCTTCCGTCTCCACGGCGGGAATCGTGAAGAAGATCTGGTGGCGGTGAGAAACCACAGCCGCGCCGATCAGGCTGCCATCGTCACGGCGGAGCTCCACTTCGAATGGCATGCACTCCATACCCGGCCCCGACTCCACATCGACGATGAGGCGCTTGGGCCGGCCGTCGAGCTTGGTGAGAACAATCTCGCCCTCCGTATTCAGCCATCGAAAGGGACCAGTCTCGCCGGCTTCCAGATCGTACCAGCCGCGGCCGAGAAAAATGCCGTTGGGGGGCAGCGTGTTTCCGCTTCGCAGCGTCTCAACGTCGATCCGCGGGACAATGTCGGCGCGCCTGTTCCATAGACGCAAGGCGCCGGGCTCGAGATACAGCGGAGCCGGCGGACGATAGCCACCGGCATGCGGCACACCCTTCGCTTCGCGAAGCTGATCGATGAGCGCGCCGGGCGGAGCGCCTGGGACTTGTGGCGGGAACGATACCGGGCTCTTCGGTCCTCCGTCGGCGTAGCAGAGCGCGACGGCGGTCAATTCCCGCGCGAGAAAATCGCGCTCTTCCCGCATGCGCCGGCTATACTGCTCCTGCTCCAGACTGGGACGGTTCTTATAAACGTCCTTGCGCCACGGCGCCGGAAATTTGAACGCCGTTACTTCCGGGATCCGAATGAATTTCTTTCCAGCGGCCCACGCTGCCGACAGGAAGGCCAAATCGACGGGTACATGGAGGGTTCGATGATCGCGCCATCCGCCGATCTCCTTGGCCATTTCGGTACGGTGGAGAAAACTGGTAGGGGGGATGAACAGCTCAGGTTCGTATTGTCCCGATTCCGAAGCTCCCGTCAGAACCCGTTCCGGCCGGCCCGGTGGGGCAACCATCACGGAAAGCCCATAGGCAACGTCGGCATGGGCCAGCTTAATGGCATCGATCAATTTCTCCAGGTGGCAGGGCATCCAGAGATCGTCGTGGTTCAAGTACGCGGCGAACTCGCCTTGGGCCATCGCCAATGCGGTGTTGTTCGGCGTGGCCTGGCCGCCCGTATTGGCAGGCAGGTTGCACCAACGCAGGCGCCGGCTTCTGAACGAGGCCACCACCTGCGCCGAGTCGTCCGTGCATCCGTCCCCCACGACGATCACCTCGAAGTCCCGGAACGTCTGCGCGAGCGCGCTCGAGATCGCATACCGCAGAACGCCGCTCCAGTTATACGTCGCGATAATAACGCTGACTACAGGCGGCTTCGGATGGAACCAGCCCATCATCTACCAGCCGCGGCGGTCCTCGAACTTGTAGGGAATCAGGGGGGTATCGATCGGAAGCCGGTATACATCCGGATCCTCGTGCTCATACGCGCGCGTGGGCATGGTGATAAACAGCGCGTCCGTCGACCCGATATTCCGATAGGCGTGATAGACATTCGCCGGGATTACAATCAGAGAGCGATCAAGCTCGCTTCTGAAAACTTCATTGACGGCGCCGTAGGTGGGTGACTCGGGCCGGTCGTCGTACAGGACGATCTTCGCGTGCCCCAAGCTGATGAAGATCCGGTCGTCATGGAGGCGATGCACGTGCCATCCTTTGATCATCCCGGGCCGGATCGTGAACTGATACACGGAAACGAGAGGCGCCGGATGCGGCGTCCGGCCGGGGGACAAGATCTCGCACAACGTTCCCCGTTCGTCGACGTGGGTCACGGAGGACTGAAATACGACACCCTCAATCGGACGCCCGACCGGTTTTCCATCGGAGGTAACCGTTTGGACATCCTTCTTTGAATTCCGGATCATGCGGCTGTCCTCTACCTACCTGCTCCGCTCGCGCTATTCGACCACGTCCATCCATGCATGGGCCTTGGAGCTTTGGAGCACGGTTTCGAGTAAACGTAATTGCCGGACGCCGTCCGCAAACTGGCCATACTCAACCGGCGCGGAACGATCCGCCACGGTGCGGTAGAAGCGACGGAACACCTGCTTGAAGGTGTCGTCGTAGCCTTCGCTGTGGCCGCCCGGAAGGTCGGCGTACGGCTTCGCCTTCTCTTGCAACAAAGACGGGTCCTTCACGATCGACTGGTTCGGGCTGTTCCGCCGCCCGAGCCACAATTCGTCGGGCTTCTCCTGATCCCACGCCGCTGAACCCTTCGTACCGTAGATCTCGATGGCGAGGCGGTTCTTGCGGCCGGCAGAGATCTGGCTCACCGTGAAGGACCCGCGCGCCGTGCCGCCCAGGCGCAGCAGGAACGCGCCGAAATCCTCGGTGTCGATAGGCACTTCGTCGTAGTCCGCAGGCGTCAGAAGCTTGCCTGAGAACGTTTCGATCGACCCCTTGGGCCGCTTGCGCGTTTTGTGAAAAGTCTGCAAATCGGCGCAGAGCGAAGTAATGCGCAAGCCGGTGGTGTGCTCGATGATGTCGCACCAGTGCGTCCCGATGTCGGCGAAGCAGCGCGACCGGCCGTTTGCGCTCGAATCGATCCGCCAGTTCCAATCCGTATCGTAGAGCAACCAGTCCTGCGAATACGTGCCCTGCACGGCGTAGATCTCACCCAGTTCACCCGCCTCCCGCATACGCCGGATGTGCTGCACCATCGGGTAGTAGCGCAGGTTGTGGAACGTGCAATTTGCAAGGTTGCGCTCGGCCGCGATCCGCTCCATCTCTTTACCCTCTTCAAGCGACATTGCCAGGGGCTTCTCGCACAGTACGTGCTTTCCTGCCAGGAGGGCGGCCTTCGTCATCGGAAAATGCAGCACATTCGGAGTACAGATGTGGACGGCGTCTATCGAGGGGTCCGCCAGAACCGAGTGGTAGTCGCCCGTTGCGCCATCGACGCAAACTTCGTCCGCAAACGCGCGAGCTTTCGATTCGCTGCTAGCGGCAATCGCCGCGACTTCCACATTACCGAGGCGGCGAATTCCCTCCGTGTGGACCCGTCCCATGAAACCCGTTCCGAATACCGCCGTTTTCAGTTTGCGCATAATTTTCCGAACGACTAATGTAGCGCAAAATGGGCCGGTGTGGAACTCGAAGGCCATGACGACGGCGGCCACGGGCTGACGGAACGGGAGTGCGCGCCTTCCGCTGCGTTCCATCTGTTGCCGCTCAAAATATTGATAGAGTAATCTTTGACGCATGATCGTCCGCATTCGATTCGGTAGTGGGGCGAAAGTCAGGAAGGTCCGTGGAAAGAACCGCCGAATCGCGCTGATGATCGCTTCGGTCCTGACGCCTTTTTCTCTGATGGCCGCGGTGCTGGGGCTTTGGCGCCTTGGATCGGACCTTAGCTTTGTCGGCAAATTCCCGATCCCAAGCGGGCCGCTCTCTCATTGGCAAGTGTGGCTTTCGGCCGCCGCCGCACTTGAGACGTGCTCTCTCGCGCTTGGGAGATATGGCAGAGGAGAAGACGGCGCGGCGGAGTGATATTCTGATTAGAGGCTAAAATCTCCTGATGCGCTCTGTCGAATATCGCGGCTCCCGCTCCTTCTACGGCTATTTTCCCGTGGGAGTTAAGTGGCTGCTCATTTCAAATATCTCGCTATTCATTCTTTATTACGTTTCAATTCGAATCATTCCCGATTTGACGCCGTTCTTCCGGCTGTTGTCGCTTGCCCCGCGCGCGGTTTTGCAGCATTTCGCGGTCTGGCAGCTCGGTTCGTACATGTTTCTGCACGACCCGATGGGCTTCGGACACATCCTCTTTAACATGCTGACCCTCTGGATGTTCGGCGCGGATCTGGAGCGCGATTGGGGAACGAAACGCTTTTTGACGTACTACTTTATTTGCGGCATCGGCGCTGGCATCTGCGATGTGTTGTTCAATGCCGCTTTCGGCAGCCTCGATACGCGGACGATCGGCGCCTCGGGCGCGATCTACGGGCTGCTGCTTGCCTTTGGCTTGCTCTATCCGGACCGCGTGGTGTTGTTCAGCTTCCTCTTTCCAATAAAGGCCAAGTATTTCGTGATGATTCTCGGCGCGATCGCGTTCCTCAGCTCGCTCGGCAGCAACAGCGGCGTAAGCCACATCGCACACCTCGGCGGCATGGCGTTCGGTTTCGCTTACCTCCGGGGACGGTTCATGGGGAGGCTCGACTTCGGCTACTTCAGTCGCGAGTATCAGGCGTGGAAACTCGAGCGCGCGAAAAGAAAGTTTCAGGTTTACATGAACAAGAACCGCTCCGACAAAGATAGATGGAAACATTGACCGCGTACGCGCCCTCGCAACGGTTTATATTTAGAGAGTCTTCCCCTAAGCCAAAATTATGACGAACACGCCCATTACGGTCGCCCATGGCGACGGCATCGGTCCCGAGATCATGGAAGCCACGCTGCTCATATTGAAGGAGGCGGGCGCCGCTCTCGATATCGAGCGAATCGAGATCGGAGAGAAGGTATACTTACGCGGCAACTCGGCCGGTATCGACCCCAGCTCGTGGGATTCGCTGCGGCGCACGAAAGTCTTCCTGAAAGCTCCGATCACAACCCCTCAGGGCGGCGGCTTCAAGAGCCTGAACGTCACGACCCGGAAGACGCTCGGCCTTTATGCGAACGTCCGGCCATGCGTCTCCTATCACCCGTTCGTGGACACGAAGCACCACAACATGGACGTCGTGATCGTGCGCGAGAACGAGGAGGATCTGTACGCGGGAATCGAATACCGTCTGAGCCCCGACGTGATGGAGTGCATCAAGCTGATCTCCAGGCCGGGCAGCGAGAAGATCGTCCGGTACGCCTTCGAATACGCGCGGCGTCATGGGCGCAAGAAGGTTACCTGCTTCACGAAAGACAACATCATGAAGATGACCGACGGTCTCTTCCATAAGGTGTTCGACGAAATCGCGGCGGGCTATCCGGACATCGTGAACGAGCATTG
This sequence comes from Candidatus Sulfopaludibacter sp. SbA3, assembly GCA_945893365.1. GTDB lineage: Bacteria > Acidobacteriota > Terriglobia > Bryobacterales > Bryobacteraceae > SYKU01. The sequence goes on from CAMDED010000034.1 coordinate 24,901, forward strand.
GATCGTGGATATCGGCGCGGCGAAACTGGCAGACACTCCGGAGGCGTTCGACGTGATCGTCATGCCGAATCTCTACGGCGATATCCTCTCGGACGTGGCGGCTCAGATCGCGGGTTCGGTGGGGTTGGCGGGATCGGCGAACATCGGCACTCATTGTGCGATGTTCGAGGCCATTCACGGCTCCGCGCCGCGGCGCGCGGGACAGAATCTGGCGAATCCTTCCGGCTTGCTGCTGGGCGCGGTCCTGATGCTGGTGCACATCAATCAGGCGGAGATGGCGGCCCGCGTTCACAACGCCTGGATGCGCACGATTGAAGACGGCGTTCACACCTACGACATTTACGAAGAGGGCGTCAGCAGCCTGAAGGTGGGCACCAGGGAGTTCGCGCAGGCCGTCGTCGAGCGGCTCGGCCAATCTCCGCAAAAGCTCAAAGCGGCCAATTACGCGAATGCTCCGGACAGCGGGCAGGGCGGTACGAAGGAAGCCGCGCAGACGCCGCCGGTAGTGTCGCTGGTAGGCGTCGACATTTTCGTGGGATCCACCGAAGCTCCGAATCGTCTCGGTCCGATGGTCCAGAAAGCCAATGGCGGCGGGCTTGAAGTCGCGATGATCGACAACCGCGGCATGAAGGTGTGGCCGGACGGGAAGCCGGAAACTTTCTGCACGGACAGCTTTCGTTGCCGCTTCACGGCGCCGGGCGGTGGAACGGTTACGCAGGGCCAGATTCTGGACTTGCTCCGCCGGCTGAACGAGTGCGGCTTCGATGTCGTGAAGACGGAGACGCTGCGGAACTATGACGGCAAGCCCGGTTACACCCTCGCGCAGGGCGAGTAAGAGCGGCCTATGGGTGCTCCGAAACCCCTGGTTGCCGTAATCATGGGCAGCAAGTCGGACTGGGAGACGATGCGGCACGCGGCGGCGATTCTATCCCAGTTCGGAGTGCCCCACGAATGCAGGGTCGTTTCGGCGCATCGCACGCCGGCGCTGCTCACGGAGTTTTCGGGTGGCGCGGAAGCGCGCGGCATTGAAGTGATCATCGCCGGCGCGGGCGGCGCCGCGCATCTGCCGGGAATGGCGGCCGCGAATACCGTGCTGCCCGTACTTGGCGTGCCCGTCGAGAGCCGAGCTCTCAAAGGCATGGATTCACTGCTCTCGATCGTGCAGATGCCGGCCGGCATACCCGTCGCGACTCTTGCCATCGGCGAGGCGGGCGCAAAGAACGCAGCCTTGCTCGCCGTGTCGATTCTGAGCGCGAGCCGTCCGGAGCTGCGCGGATTGCTGCACAAGTTCCGCGCGGAACAAACGGAAAAAGTGATGCGGGAAACGCTCGAGTGAAGCTTCCGATTCTGCCGGGTTCCACGATCGGCGTCCTCGGCAGCGGGCAGTTGGGCCGGATGTTCGCCATCTCCGCCCGCCGGATGGGGTACCGCGTGCACACGCTTTCGCCCGATTCGGACACGCCGACCGGACAGGTGGCGGACGTCGAAATCAACGCCGCATATGAAGATCTCGATGCGGTGCGCGCCTTCGCGAGAGCCGTGAGCGCAGTCACTTTCGAGTTCGAAAACGTGCCTGCGGCGACGGCCGCGGCAGCGGCGGAGTACGCCCGCGTGAGACCTAGCGGGTCCATTCTTCACACCACGCAGCATCGTCTGCGTGAGAAAACTTTCCTCGCAAACGCCGGATTTCCGCTCGCGCCGTTTCATCCGGTCCGGACCGCGGACGATCTGGCGGCTGGGCTCGCCAGGTTCGGTTACCCCTGCGTGTTGAAATCGGCCGGTTTCGGATACGACGGGAAGGGACAGGTCAAAATCTCAGCGCCCTCGGAAGCCGCCGCCGCATTCGATTCGATGCCGGGCGCGGCCGCCGTTCCCGATGCCGTGCTTGAAGCTTGGGTGGATTTTGAGCGTGAACTGTCCGTGGTGTCGGCCCGCGCCGCGGACGGCTCCGCGGTTCATTACGGCCCGATGGACAATACCCATCGCAACCGGATTCTGGACATCGCCGTTTCACCCGCGCCCATCGGGCCGCGCGTTTCGCGCGAAGCGATCGCCATCGCTTCCTCCGTCCTTGAAGCTTTGGATGTAGTCGGCGTATTGTGCGTCGAGATGTTTCTCACGCAATCGGGAAAGCTCCTCATCAACGAACTTGCGCCGCGCCCTCATAACTCCGGTCACCTGACGGTGGACGCCTGCGTGACCAGCCAGTTCGAACAGCAGCTTCGGGCGGTGTGCGGGTTGCCGCTTGGCTCGCCGGAGTTGCTCAGGCCCGCGGCAATGGCCAATCTGCTGGGCGATTCATGGGCGAATGGAGAGCCCAGATGGGCGGCCGCATGCGCCCATCCACAGGCAAAGCTGCATCTCTATGGGAAGCTCGAACCGCGTCCGGGAAGGAAAATGGGGCATATTACGGCACTGGCGGAAACCGCCGGGGAGGCCGAACGGCTGGTGCGAGCCGCGCGCGGAAGCTTGTAGCGCCTACTTTGGCGGACCGGGCGGAACCGTCGTTCCGGTTGGAACCGGGCCGCCGCTGAAGTAGCTCTCGTTCTCGATTTTCACCTGTAGCGTTTTCTGCGTCTTCTCCATCCACTCCTTGAAGCCCGCCTGCTGGATTTCCTTATAGATGGCGTCGCGGACTTCTTCAAAGGGCTGGGTCAGAACATCCTCGGCACGGAACAGGTAGAATCCGTTGGCCTGGCGCACCGGATCGCTCACCTGTCCTTTTTTGAGGGAGAACACGACGGTCTTGATCGCCTCGGGAACATTGTCCGTGTTGCGGATCGTCCCAAAGTCGCCGTCCTTGGCGGCCGACGCCGCGTCTTCCGAGTTTTCCTTTACGAGCTTGACGAAATCCGCTCCCGCGCGAATCGCCGCGGATAACTTGTCCGCCTTTGCCTTCGCCTCGACTTCGCTGAGCGGCTTCTTCCCGTCGGGGCCCGCGGCCGGCGCCGCGCTAAACGAGATGTAAATCACCTTGAGCGCCACCTGACGAAAACGATCCTTGTTGGCCTCGTAGAATTTTTGTTGCTGATCGAGCACGACGACGACCTCGCTCATCGCCTGATTGAGCTGAGCGCTTGCCAGCATCTGCAGACGGTTCATCTCGATCGTCTCTTTGAGCGGACTCTTCCGATCGAGCTTCGCGGCCTGGGCCAAGGAGGCCAGCCGGAGCAGGAAAGCGTATTGCTGCACGAACGCCTTCTTGTCCTTCGCGGCCGCGGGGCCGACGGTTGCCAGCATCGCGGTCAACTCGTCCGAGGAGATCTTCCGCCCTTCCACGGTCGCCACCAGGACGTCGGGTTGAAGCGTGGTAAGCGTGACCGTCGGAGTTTGCGCCAAAGCAAAGACGGAAGCAAAAAGGCCACCGGCCAGGAGACGTTTGCGGATCTTCATGCGAATGCCTCAAGTTTAACATGAGGTGGCGTGACTGGCCTCGCCGGAAAACCTCGTCCTTGTAAACGAGGATGCCGGTACGACGGGCAGCGATTTTTCAAGTTCAGAGATCGGTCATCGTCTGGCTTCGCCGCGGGCCGGCGGCTCGCTTCGCTTCACTTGAGCGCGGCGGCGCCCGCTTTCTAAATTCGCGGCGTTCTTCTCCTTGGCCTCCTCGCTCACTTCGATCCTATTCACAACCTTTACGGCGCCGGCGTTTCTTGCCAGGCGCGTGGCCGTTCCTTTGTGCTGCACGACGCCGGTTTTGCCTTCAAGAGTAGCGACGCCGCCCTGGACGCGGACGGTGAACTTGTTGACGGAAATCTTCGATTTCGCCAGCCGCGCCCGGATGTCCTTTTCAAGGGCCGTATCGTTTTGGGCGGTGCTAGCGGACGTTGAGGTCTTCTTAGCAGTTGTTGCAGCCGGTTTGGCAGCCGGCCCGGCCTGGCTTAAGCCTGCAAATGCAGCGAGAAAGGCCAGAGCGGCGATGGTGCGCGGCATTCCGCTCTCCTTCCAATACGTTCCTAAATTACCACGAACGCCGGTCAACCTTTCTTAATATCGTCTTTGGCAAAATCCCACTCGACGGCCCGTTTTTCTTTCGCCGATTTGTTCACCATGTGCGCTACGGCCGCCGCGTGATGCCCCACCGCCGCGTCCTCGTAGTACGGCTTCCGGGTCTTGATGGATTCAAAGAAGTAGCCGAAGTGCGGGACGGTAGCCTCCGGGCCCGTGTCGCGGAATTCCTCCGGTTTCGGACGAGGCCGCTTCGCCGCGGCGATCTCGGTCTGCTGAACCTTCGGATCTTTGTAATAAGCCTCTTCGAGCGCCTTGGGCCAGCTTTCGACAATCCAGCGGTTGTCTTCGGTGACGTGCTCCGGAACGAGCGTCAATCCGCCGAAACCGATGCGCAAACTCCCCTCGGTTCCAAGAATCTGGAAAGAACCGTCGGCGGTCAGCTGGTTATTGAACGTGGAACTCAGATTAACGGCGAACCCTTCGGGGTATTCGAGAACTCCGTTGATCGTGTCGGGAACGTCGCGGTTCTCCTTCCAGCGGTAGAGCTGGCCCATGGCCATCGCGGAGGACGGAACCTTCGCGTCCATCAGAAAGTGAATTGTAGTTGCTAGGTGGACGAACAAGTCCGTCGCGATGCCGCCCGAGTAGTCCTCAAAGCAGCGCCAGCGAAAGAAACGTTCGAGACTGAAGGCTCGCTTGGGGGCTGGGCCAAGGAACATGTCCCAGTTCACGGTTTTCGGCGAAGCGTCGGGTGGAATCGGATAGATCCAGGCGCCCGAGGCCGTGTTCCGGTTGTAAGCGGCGCGGATCAAAGTGACCTTTCCGATCTTCCCGGCCTTGATCATCTCCTTCGCTTTGCGTTGCGTCGCCGAGCTCACTCCTTGACTGCCAACCTGGACCATTCGTCCCGTCGAACGCGCGGCTTCGATGATTTCGCGGCCCTGCGCGGCGGTGTACGTGAGAGGCTTCTCCGAATAGACGTCCTTGCCCGCCCGCACGGCGTCGAGGATGATTTGGCGGTGCCAGTGATCCGGCGTGGCGACGACGACGGCGTCGATAGACTTGTCCGCCAATACGTCATGATAGTTCGCAAATACCTTGGTTTGGCCGCCGGTGCGTTCGACAGCGCGTTCGACCCGCCCCTTGTAGGCATCGACGACGCCCACGATCTCCGCGCCGGGATGCTTCCCAATCGCGGTCATCAACTCGTGCGCGCGCGCTCCGCATCCGATCATCGCGACCTGAATGCGATCGTTGGCGGCAGTGGGTGCGGCGCTCGCGGCGATCGCGGCTCCAGTCTGAAGAAAGCTTCGGCGGGTTGGGATCATGAAATCTCCTGTCACCCGATTATATACGCCAAGCCGCAACCGGGCGGATCTGAGAACCAGGACGATGCGGGCGACCCAGGAAGTGGGTGCGCAGCAGGGAAATGGAGGGTAGGGCCTGCCGCAAAATAACCGTGCCGCATTTTGACGGTTGATCTCTGTGAGGGGTGGGGCAGGCCATCGTCGTTTCGTGGCCCTGCCGTGTACGGAGCCCGAAGGGCGGGAGGCTAAAGACGATCGCCCGTTCCACCTTTATTTTGTGACAGGCCTTTAGGCCTGGCGGCGCTTCAGCTTGCCCCGGATCATCATGATTTTGGGAGGGCGCATAAGCCTTTTATTTGCAACGCGAGACCGAGGTTTTCCGCTCATCGTGATTCGAACGGCCCCGAGCGCGCGGCAAAATTGGCGCGTTTCACCTCGCGAAGGCTACCGGTTCTCAGTAAGCGTGACCGCGTTCCGCAGCCGGAACGTGAGGCGCGTTTCGCTCGCGATCTGAGCGGCATCGCCCCGAGTGGCAAGGACTCCGCCCGTACCTGCGCCACCGCCAGCCGCCGCGCCGATTGCCGCGCCCTTCCCTCCACCGGCGATCGCCCCGATAATCGCTCCAATTCCCGCCGCCGCACCAACTTTCGCGACGTCCTTACCGGTGCTTGAGCTTGCCGTCTTCTGGAACACTTCGGTCTGGAGTTCGACTCGTTGCCCATCCGAGGTTACCATCTGATTGAGTTCGATAGAGATAACCGACACACCCTTCACGCGGCCTCCCTTGTCGGATTGGACCACGCGCCCTTCCAGGCGAGCGCCCTTCTCGGCGATCACAAAACCATCCACGACGAGAGGCTGGTCGAGCGACGCGGTAAACGTATCGCCGGTGAGATTGTGGGCGCTCGAGAGGGATTCGTTAATTCGGGTCTGCAGCAGCGTTCCGGCGGCGACAGTGACTTGGCGCGGCGGAGGCGGGGGCGGCGGCTCAGGTTTGGCCGGCGTCACTGCGGTTTCCACGGCCCTTTCCGGCGGCGGATCGGCTGGCTTTGCCTCAGGCGGCTGCGAATCGGCAGGCCGTGCGGGCGGGTGCGCTTCCGCCACCTCCACGGGCTCCTTGGGCTTGACGGCCGGCCTCCGCGGCGCCTTGGCCGGCTTCACCACGGGCTTTGGCGCTTCGGCGGCAGGAATGGCCGGAGGGGCTGGTTCCGGGGGTCGAGCCGCGACGGCTGGCGGTGGCGCGGGCGCGGATACGGCGGGCGCCAACGGCGTAGCCGTCCGCTGGTTCTGCCACTTCATGAAAAGCATCCCGCCCAGGGCGCCCATCGCCACGAGCAAACCCACTTGAATTCCCTTCATTCGCATGCCTCCACCCCCAGAATACTCCTGTTTACCTGCGAATACAGGGACGGCTCGCCGCCCGCGCGGGTTTCTTTCGGGCGGCCACGCTACAATTAGAAAAGCTCCATCACGAACGAGCGGCGATGCTTTCTTTCCCTTCCAGTCTACGAATCGGAGATCTCGAGATCGCGCCCGCCACCGTGCTCGCGCCGATGGCGGGAGTAACCGACACGGTGTTCCGGCGGTTCATTCGCGGCCTTGGCGGCTGCGGATTGATCATGACGGAATTCACCAGCTCGCACGGCGTCCGCGCCTCGATGGGCGTTCGAAAACCGACGCGCACGCTCCACTATCTTGAGTTCGATCCGGACGAGCATCCGATTTCGGCGCAGCTTTTTGGAGCCGACCCCCAGGTGATGGCCGAGGCCGCGCGCGTCTGCCAGGACCTGGGTTTCGATATTCTCGACATCAACTTCGGCTGCCCGGTAAACAAGGTCGTAAAGTGCAACGGCGGCTCCGGACTGCTCCGCGACCTGCCTCTGGTCGAACGCATCCTGACCGCGGTGCGCGCGTCGATTTCAATTCCGTTCACGATGAAGTTCCGCGCCGGCTGGTGCGACGGGGACCTGGTGGCCGTCAAAATGGCGAAACTTGCCGAAAACTGCGGCTTGCAGGCGGTGGCTCTCCATCCCCGCACCCGCGAACAGGGGTACGCGGGGCAGGCGGACTGGACCCGGATTGCGGAAGTGAAGGACGCCGTCAAAATTCCGGTGATCGGGAACGGCGACATCGTCTGCCCGGAAGACGCGCTTCGGATGGTTCGGGAAACCGCCTGCGACGCGGTCATGATCGGCCGCGCCGCATCCTCGAATCCCTGGATTTTCCGTCAGATTTCGCAATATCTCGCAACCGGCGCTTACGAGCATCCAACCGAGCGCGACCGCTATGAGACGATGCGCCGGTACTATCAAATGCTGGTGAATCGCGGCGAAGGCGATACGGTGGGCAAGATGAAGCAGTTCGCGACGTACTTCACGCACGGAGTGAGGAACGGGTCGAAGCTGCGCGCGAGCGTTCACGGGACGCACGATGCACAGGGAATTCTGGATGCCGTCGACCGCTTTTTTTGCGCGAGTGAAACGGGTCCTTCGGAAGCGGCCTCCGCTGCAGTTCATGACGGGGAGGCGCTGCTCGTTTCTTGAAGAAAGTTCAACTCATCACGGATGGAGCGTGCAGCGGGAACCCCGGTCCGGGCGGATGGGCGTGCATCCTGCGATTTGGCGCGCGCCGGCGCGAACTGTACGGATCGACTCCGCACACCACAAACAACCGCATGGAGCTGACGGCGGCCATCGAAGGCATGCGCGCGCTGAAGGAAGTCTGCGAGGTGGAAGTTGTGACCGACTCCGAATACGTGATGAAAGGCATCACGGAATGGATTCATGGGTGGAAAAAGAAGGGGTGGATCACTTCGTCGAAGAAACCGGTTATGAATACGGACCTCTGGAAGGAGCTGGACGAGCAGAACGCCCGGCACGTAACGCGATGGACGTGGACGAAAGGGCACGCTTCGCACGAGGACAATAACCGCTGCGACGAACTGGCGACGCGCGCGGCGAAGGAACAGGTTTCGAGCGGGTGAAACGATGTCGATCAAGTCGAATCTGGAATACGAGAAACTCCGCGCCATCGGCGCGATTGTCGCGCTGACGCTGAAGACCGTCGCGGCCGCGGTCCGGCCCGGCATCACGACCGCCGAACTCGATGACATTGGCGCGGCCGCGCTCAAGCGAAACGGCGCGCGGTCCTCGCCGCCTCTGGTGTACGGCTTCCCCGGCGCTTTATGCATCAGCGTGAATGACGAGGCGATTCACGGCATTCCCGGGAGCCGCGCCGTTCAGCCTGGCGATCTGGTGAAGCTCGATCTCGTAGCCGAGAAGGACGGTTTCCATGCCGACGCCGCGATTACGGTCGGCGTCGCTCCGCACTCGGAGACGGGACGTGAACTCACGCATTGCGCGGAGAGGGCGTTTCGCCAAGGTCTGGGCGCCGCGCGCGCCGGAAATCGCGTGTACGAGATCGGCAAGGCCATCGAGCGCGAAGTGCGGCGCGGCGGGTTCTCCGTCCTCCGAAACCTGTGTGGGCATGGAGTCGGCCGAGCCATCCACGAACAGCCGAACGTTCCGAACTTTGCCGACCCAAGCGCGCGCGGTCGCCTGACCGAAGGTCTTGTGATTACCATAGAACCCATCATCGCGGCCGGTTCGGGGCGCAACCGGGTTGAGAAGGACGGCTGGACCGTTCGCACAGCCACGCCCAAGCGGCGGACCAAGCGCTGCCGGTCTACGGTGCGGATCTGGTCGTTATGGCCGCAACAATCGTCAATGGACTGTAGCGGTTGCCAATGTCGTTTCAGATTTTCTCCGGCATTGGCTTGGTAGCCTGCTTTGAGCTGCTCGCGCAGGCTCTGCTGTCCTTTGGTGATACGTTTGCTCATTGAGTCGGAAGGTCTTGTACTCCTAAGTGTAGTGTCTGCAAAATAACGAGCGTGGTGTTTGCAAGACAGCTGGACAGTCATTAAACTTGGGCTTTCCGGACTTGGGGCTGGCGCAACCGGGCTGGATCCGCTCCGGAGTGCGTCGGCATCGGGTAGGCTTTTCCTGGATGTGAGACTCGAACCGGGGATGCCGTTTCAGAAATGCCGGTGTCAAGTCATTTAGCAACATGACCCAAATGGGCTCGGTTGTGTCATTGAAGAACATGACCACGCGCGGGGTGGCTTTGCTCTTTTGATAGTGTATGGATCTCCGTCGGGGTCGCGGAGCGGCGATCGTCAGGGTCCCGCATTGACCGCAGGAATTGATGCCACGTACAGCATCGGCTTCCCGGATTCATCGGTCGGCATCACCGCTGGGTGGCGCATTGACGGCCCACGGCACAGCCGGCGAATCGATGGCGGCCTCCTCGCAGCCGCTTGTGATGCCGACTGAGATTTTGGACTCGATAGGGAAACCGGTCGAGCCCACAAGGGCGCCTGCCGACCTGTATAATTATTACTCTTTAATGATCCCAGCCTCAACTTTCGACCGGGTCTCGGTGATCTCGGACCTCCACATCGGTGGTTCATCCGGACATCAAATTTTTCGCGAAGGAGAGCTGCTGGGCAAGTTCATCGACAATCTCCGCGATGAGGGTTCAGGCGATCGCGCGCTCGTGATCAACGGCGACGCCGTTGATTTCCTGGCTGAGGATCGGCCGATGTGTTTTGACCCGGAAGGAGCGATCGACAAGCTCGATAACATGTTCAAGGAGGACGCCTTTAAGCCGGTATGGAAGGCTTTGACGCAGTTCATCGGGAAGCCGAACCGGCGCCTCGTCATTACCTTGGGCAATCATGACCTCGAGTTGGCGCTTCCATGGGTCAGGGAGCATTTCCTCGAAAAACTCTCGGCGGGCGACCCGGCCGCCAGGTCCCGCATAACGCTTGCGCTCGATGGCGCGGGCTTCTCCTGCCAAGTGGGCGACGACTCGGTTTTGTGTGTTCACGGCAATGAAGTCGATACGTGGAATTTGACGGATTACGAGGCGTTGCGCCGCCTCGCCTGCGACCGTATACAAGGGCGGCCCCTGTCCGACTGGACCCCGAACGCCGGGACGAAGCTCGTCATCGAGGTAATGAACGACATCAAGCGCGACCATGCCTTTGTCGATCTTCTTAAGCCGGAGAAAGAGGCGGCGCTCAAAATCGTCTGGGCGCTAAGGCCGGATCTGAGGTCTAAGCTCACCCGGATAGCCGGCATCGCTCGCCGCCTCGTTTGGGATCGCGTACGAAGCACGCTGCGCCTTCTATCGGAAGCGGAAGGTCCCAGCGCGTCTCCCGGGGCCGAAACATATACCCGTGCCGACGTGAATTTGGAGGAGCTTATGGATCGCGTCGAAGAGCAGTTTCAGAATCGTACGGATCCGTTGGACATCGTCTACGGCAACGAATCGCATCAATTGGGCTGGGGTGACGAGCTCATATCTATTGTGCGCGCGCGGAAACCGCATGAAGTTGCCTGGGAGGGCGTGAAAGAACTGACCGCCGACGCCACCTTCGACATCCGCCGTGCCGACGACGACTTCGAGCGGATCGATGCGCTGGCAGGGCCTCAATTCAGGTACGTGATCGCGGGCCACACTCATCTTGCGCGCATCTTGGGACGCAGGAGGGGCCAAGGTCTCTATTTCAACAGCGGAACCTGGGCATCGTTGATGCGTCTGAAGCCCGAACATATTAAAACGTTGCAGACCTTCGCGCCGGTGTTCGAGCGTCTAAAAGCGGCCAAAACGATTTCGGAATTGGGGGATCTCACTTTCACGCGTCCGACTGTGGTCACAGTGCAAAAACAAAACGGGCAAACCAAAGCGGCGTTGCAGCAAGTGGGACTGGAAAACGGCAAAATCGTTCTGACGGAACTTCAGGAGGCGCCAGGATGAGAACCATCCAATTGGAGATTCTGCGGCACGGACCTCCGCACAATCAGCTGTTGTCGCCACTCACGGAATACTTCGCGCTCTGCGAGAATCATCCGGCGGTCACCCTACGAGTACCGTTCGAGCATGCCGAGTTTATGCTTCGCCTGAGGTCTCTGCAGTACAAGAGAGACGAGCCGGAGTACCGGCCGCTCGAGTTGGAGGATGTGTCGCACCGGATAACGGAGATCATGGCGCAAGTCCCCGGACTGATTCGCGAACTTGCAGGACAGTCTGGCGAAGCCAGTCAGCCTTTTCACCTGCGGTTGATACTCAGCGCGAACGAGCTCGCCCTGCTGCCTTTTGAAATCACCAATGCGTCGCCGGGATTTGCGGGTGCCGGACAACCGCTCCTGCTTCAGTCGCAAAGTCCGGTTTGCATAACCCGTGAAGTACGCCGCGTCGCCACCGAACACCTGGATTGGCCGCCCCCTCCGAATCCAAAAATCCTTTTTGCCGCTGCCTGTCCTAAAGCGCAGGTTCCCTTGGAGGAGCACGCGCTTGTGATGCGGGAAGCGATCGAACCCTGGGTATTCCCTCACAGGACACCGGATGAGCGCAGGCAGCGTATTGCCGAGCATCTGACGATTCTTCCGCAGGCAACCGTCCGCGGTATCGAAGGGGCGTGCGCATCGGGGCAGTACACGCACGTGCATATCCTAGCTCACGGGGTGCCACTTAAGAAGGGGGACGACCGGCGCTATGGTCTCGCGCTCCATGATCGCATGGACCCGGACCTCGCCGAGATCGTCGAGGGATCGCGCCTTGCCAAAGCGTTGCGCTCGCCACTGAAAAATGGAACCGGGGGGTTCGCCCGGCCAACCGTCGTTACTCTCGCCGCCTGCAACGCAGGGGGGGGTTGGTTCAGTGGTCGGCGCTGGCGCCAGCATCGCCCATGCGTTGCATGAAGAGGGCATTCCCTTAGTAATCGCCTCCCAGTTTCCGCTTTCGTTTGCCGGCTCGGTGATTATGGCTCAAGTTCTCTATCTCGGATTGCTGGCAGGCGAGGACCCGCGCACTTTGTTGGTAAACCTGCGACGGCGGTTGCAGACTGAAGTACCCGCTTCCCACGATTGGGCCAGCATCGTGGCGTACGCGTCGCTGCCTCCCGACCTTGACCGCAAGCTTGACGCCGTCCAGATCCATCAGTCGTTCAGGAGACTTGAGGCCGCGATGAACTATGCCGATCGCATGCTCGCTCCCACGACCGGAGATAGTTATACCGAATCCGAGTGGCAGAACCAGCGCACCCGGTTGAAGGAGGCCCGGGATCGGATCGACAAGCTGATGCCGAAGTCGAAGGACTCGAAGGACCACGGCATTCTCGCAAGTGCGGATAAGCGACTCGCGGAGACGTTGTGGAGCATTGGAAAGGCGCGCACGGGTGGCAGACCGGAAGGAAAGGATGAAGCGCTAGTGAGGGACCGCCTAATCACCTCCCGCAAGAACTACGAAACCGCGTTCCGGCGCGACCGTTCGCAGGTATGGGCGGTGGTCCAAACCATCGTTCTGACGGCGGTTCTTCAACATTGGGACAAGAGTGAAGAACTGTCCGAAGACCAATGGCGACTCGCGGAAATCTTTTCCAGAGAAGAAGTCCGCCTCGGCGATCGCCAGAGGAAGGCGTGGGCTCACGCGAATCTGATGGAGCTCTATATCCTGGCGCCGTTGATTGGGAAGCTCAAGTTCGATACTAGTGACGCAAGGACGAAAGCGATGGAGCACGCACTCGCGTTTAAGAATGTGACCGATCTGACGTCGATCGAAATTCATTCCACTCGTCGCCAAGTACTTCGCTATTCGTCCATATTCCTGGAAATAAATTCGGACTTGAAAGACATTGCGGGAATTGCCGAAGAAATAGCACCAGTTCTTCCCGAATCCTCAAAATACGCCTAAGAGCCCTATGTTGCCGGGATCGCGTTTTGGGCTCTACTCAGCCGCTCACCGCCGAGGCGCCAGGCAGTGGTCGAGCGTGCGGATCCGCGGGAACCGTGTCGACGCCGGACCGCCGCGACAACCAGACCCCGCTAGCGCCGAAGCTTCCTCGCCCGCTCGTAATCCTCGGCCAGCTTCTTCGTGATCTTGTCGGCCACATCGGCCGCCGAGCCGCGGTACTTGCCGCCCATGCTCTCCTGCGTGGTGGACCAGATGACGTCGCCGTCCTTGTTCACCAGCCTCACCGCGGACGACGCCTCATGCCTGCGTTCCTGGATGCGGCTCGATTCATTCTCGCCCACGCCGAACCCCGAATTGACGCCTCGCTCACGCGTGCTCCGGGTGCTGCCGATGTTAGCCCTCGCGTTGAGACTCTCGCTTGTCTGATGAACGTCGGTGAAAACCAGATCCTCCGCCGAGCCCCGCAGGATCGCGTCGGCCCGGTCCTGATTCTCCGTTATGACAAAGATCCGGGCGTTCTGCAGCGCGCTAATGATCATGTCCCGCATCTGCGCCGCCGTCTCGCCGCCGGTGAGGCGGTCGACAAATACGCGGCGCAAACCGAGCAGCTGAACCAGGTTCTCCTCTTCGATCACAAACGATTTGACCGTCGCGGCGGGCGCGACAGGCGCGACAGGCGCTGTTACAACACCAGCGGCTTCTGGAGCTTCCGGGACTCCAGCCGCGGCCGCCGCAAGAGCGAGCGGCCAGAGAAATAGCACGATGCGGCTCATCGTCACCCCTTTCCCGACTTCCGGGCGTCGTTATCCTGAAACTCGACCCTGCGGCCCGTCTTGGCTTCGAGCCCAGCCAGCAGCGCGCGAACCGCGTTCTTGTTCAGTTCGAATACGGCCGCCTGTTGCCTGCCCTCTTCGTCCGAAAAGCCGACCGTCAGGAAATGTTTACGCTTCTTCGCCAGCAGCAGCATGGGCGAGACGAGGATCGCCTCCGCGTAGCGCCGGCTCACGCGCTGTCCGTATTCGATTGTGTTGATTTTTTGATAAGGAACCGTCAGCGCGATTCCTTTTCCAACGACTGTGAGAACATATTCTTCAAGAGTAATCCGGCCCGCCGGTTTTCCGGAAAGCGCGGAGACCGTCCCGCCAACGTACTGGGCACGGCCGAGGTCTCCTGCCTGGAGCAGAGGCTGGAGCGTCGCGCCGCTGAGCAGAATCAGCGGCAACCACGCGTTTAGGAACATTCGGCTCCGTTTGCCTTATACAATGTTTATAGCACACATGAACCAGACGAGAGAGTCTGAAGCCGGCTCGCAAGCGGTTCCCTGGTATATCTGGTGCTCCGTCGCGGCGGTGACTTCGGCGATCGTCGGCACTCACTGGGATATCTCGTGGCATCGCTCGATCGGCCGCGACACCTTTTGGACGCCTGCCCACATTGCCATCTATCTCTGCGGAGCGCTCGCCGGCGCCGCCTGCGGTTATCTGATTCTGCTCACGACGGCCGGCTCGACAAGCGTCCACCACCAGGCTTCCGTACGAATCTGGGGGCTCCGCGGCCCCCTTGGCGCCTTCATTTCAGCCTGGGGCGGCCTCGCCATGCTCACCTCGGCGCCCTTCGACAACTGGTGGCACGACGCTTACGGTCTGGACGTCAAGATCCTCAGTCCGCCGCATGTGCTCCTGATCGCGGGCATTCTGGCCGTTCAACTCGGCGCATTGATTCTGATTCTGGGCCACATGAATCGCAGCGTGAATGGCGGCTCGGGCATCCTCAGGCGCAAGCTCGATCTCCTGTTTCTGTACACCAGCGGTCTTGTCGTCACCATGACCCTCGTTCTGACGATGGAGTATATTTTCCGCCTCTACATGCATGGCGCCCGCTTCTATCGCGTCATTGCAATCGCGATTCCCGTCATCCTGGCGGCCGTTTCCCGCGCCTCGAAGAGCCGGTGGGCCGCCACCAAAGCCACCGCCGTCTACTCCCTGCTGCTTTTGGGCTTCCTTTGGATTCTCCCCCTCTTCCCAGCCGAGCCGAAGCTCGGTCCGGTCTACAGGGAGGTTAAGAACTTCATACCGGCGGAGTTTCCCCTCTTGCTCATTGCGCCGGCGATCGCTCTCGACGCGATTCTTCGCCGCACCTCCCACCTGAACCGGTGGATGCAGTCCGCCGTCTGCGGTTTCGCATTTCTGACCGTTTTCATCGCCGTGCAATGGCCGTTCGCGACGCTGCTGATGTCGCCCGCCGCTCGAAACCGGTTCCTCGGGTCCATCTATTTCGACTTCAATATCCACCCGGCGTCTTCGTACGTGAGACACCTCTTCTATTCCACCGAGCGGACCCCGGTCCAGTTCTGGGCCGGAATGGCGGCGGCTGCCGCCTGCGCCGTACTTTCGACTCGCGCGGGCATCGCCTGGGGAGATTGGATGACCAGGATTCGCCGCTGATGCGTCCAACACGCCTGTCCCCGATTTTCGTTATGGCGGCGCTATGCGCGCCGTTAGAGGCGCACATCGGAAGCCCCGATGTCTTTCACGAAGGAATGGCCGGCCCCTACAGGCTCCTGATCGCCATTCGCCCTCCTCCCGTCATTCCCGGCGTGGCGGAAATTGAGATTCGCAGCGCCACTCCCGGAATCGGCCGGATCCGCATCGTTCCTCTTCCCCTGACGGGTGCGGGCGCGAGCTTCGCCCCTACGCCGGACGTCGCCTCCAGGTCGAACCAGGATCCGAACTTCTTCACCGGATCGCTGTGGATGATGTCCACCGGCGCGTGGCAGGTTCGCGTCGAGGCGGAGGGTAAGGACGGAAAGGGCCAGTTGTCGATACCCGTGCCCACTCTGCCCGCGCGCACCCTGAAAATGCAGCCGATCCTCGGGACGGCCCTGTTCCTCCTGATGCTGGTGCTTGCGGCGGGCCTGGTCAGCATTGTGGGAGCGGGCGCTCTTGAAGGGCAATTGGAACCGGGCCTGAAACCGTCCAAAACCGAGGAGAAACGCAGCCGGACATTGAGGGTCGTGACGGCGGTCCTTGTTCTAGGCATGGCCGCGCTCGGGAACGCGTGGTGGAACGCCGAAGCCGGGGTCTATTCCCGCAACGTGTATAAGCCGCTTCAAGTCGCGCCGTCGCTTGAAGGAAATAGCCGCCTCAAGCTGCTCATTACCGATCCCGGCTGGTTGGGATTCCGCAAGACGGACGACTTTATTCCGGATCACGGCCACCTGATGCATCTGTTCCTGCTTCGCGTCCCGCGGATGGACGGAGTTTGGCATCTTCACCCCAGTCAGACCGAATCCGGCGTTTTTGAACATGACCTTCCGGACATTCCCGCCGGCCGGTATCAAGTCTTCGCGGATGTAGTTCACGCTAACGGGTTGCCGGAAACGATGACGGCGGAACTCGATATGCCGGCAGTGACGGGAAAGCCGCTCTCGGGCGACGATTCCGCTGCGACGGCGTCTCCCATTGAATCGGCGGACGCCGAACGAACCCGGGCGGAGCTGCCCGATGGCGCGTTGATGATCTGGGAGCGCGGCAGCCTGGGCGTGAACGTGTTGACTCCCTTTCGATTCCGAATCCAGGACAAGGCTGGAAACCCGGTGAGGGATATGGAACTGTACATGGGCATGCCGGGTCACGCCATTTTCGTCAAGACGGACCGCACGGTCTTCGCGCATGTGCATCCGTCCGGATCGTCTCCAATGGCGTCGCTGACGCTGGCGGACCCGAGCCTCGCGCACGGCGCTCATGCGGCTCGGGCTCCGGCGCTTCCATCGGCGGTTTCATTTCCGTTTGCGTTTCCCAAACCCGGCTTCTACCGGGTCTTCGTGCAAGTCAAGCGGTCGGGTAAGGTCCAAACCGGCGTGTTCGACGCCGAGGTCCAATCAAGATGAGAAGCGCACTCCAGTCGCGCTGGCCGCTCGTTCTGCTATGTGCGGCGGCGATCCTGTTCGCGGCGTTTGCACTGGCGCCGTTTACTCCCTATGTTGCCGTCCCCGGTTTCGCCGCGGATGTCCCCGCACCGGTCCTGCGCCTCTTCGCTCGCGAATTCGAGCGGGACAGTTCGCCGCTCTCTCGAAAATTCTCCGTTCTCCCACCGCGGGCGCCACCGCTACGGTAGCCCGCACTCGCTGAACCCGGCTGTCCTCGAGACAGCGAAAAGCAGTCCTGGGGGAACCATGTCTTTCCAACAAAGGTTACGTGCCGTCGTACTGTGCCTGGTTCTTGAAGCAGGCGCATTGATGGGAGTTCCGATGCGTCCGGATGAAATTGAAGAACTGCTTCAGAGGATGAATCGACCGAAAGTCGAGCGGGTTGTCCGGAAGAAGCACGACGATTCCAAGAAGGCGCCTGGCGCGTGACGCCATAGGTGACGAGAACTCGACCTTCGCTTCCGAAAGATCGGCGAGTAGAGAGGGTCGCCGGCGAACAGCATCGTGTTTTGGAGGTTGAATGTCGAGAGGGAGGCGCTGGCCGTTCATGGAGGCCACCATTTCGTCCGTCACCCGCGCTGCCTCGTCCACCACCGGCAGCGAGACCGCCGAGAATCCCCGGATCGTCGCTTCCTTTCCAGGCAGCCCCACGATCCGCGACCGTTTCCGAGACGCCGGCGAAATCGCGTTGTCCCCGTCCCCTTTCACCTTCATGCCCAGCCGCCGCATGAAGCCCGCCGCTTTTCTCAGGAACTCGCTGCTTTGCCGCTCGCCGGGACTCACCACCAGGATCAGGCTGTCCCTCTGCGTCGCCGCCAAGTGTACCGCCTTCGCCGCCGTCACCGTGGACTTCCCCCATTGCCTTGTGCAGTTCAGAATCACCCGTTTGCTCGTCGATTCCAAGAGCCGCCTGAATCGGATCCGCCGCATACTAAGGTTGCGTTGACAATCATGGCCGCGCGCTACACGGATTCGGATATCCAGCAGTTGCTCGCCGAACGGAAGCCGTTGCCGGACGCGTATCGTAAGAAGCTGAAGCTTCGGGAGAAGCGCGGCCACTGCGAAGCGGAGCTCTCCGTTGCGGGCGCTGCCGGCGCCGAATTCCGACTGATTGCGCGGCAGAACAGTCTGAACGTCCTGGACTTCTCTGTTACCCTTGTCGAGACATGCGCAAAGCTCCGAGTGTAGTGCTCCGAAACCGCATCCAGGTATCCGGCATGAATAAGCTTGATGTTAAGCAATGTGCCGGGCTGCGGGGTCCTCACTCAAGAGTGCTCGTGTATCCTCGACCTGATCGACACCCTGCCAACCGCCTCGGGCGAATCGAAGTCAATACAGTTGTCGGGAAGACACGTGACCAGAGTGCTGGAAAGGGTGATGGAAAGCCGCGGCAAACCGGCGGTGATCCGGTGCGACAACGGGCCGGAGTTCACCAACTTGCACTTCATCGGATGGTGCGAGGAGCACAAGGTCGGCTTGCTTCACATTCAGCCGGGAAAGCCGATGCAGAACGGCTATGTGGAGAGCTTTAACGGAAAACTGCGGGATGAATGCGACTGGTGCTCCTTCGCCGCGAGACGAGTTCGAGCGCTTACGATCTATCTGGGTTACTGGGCGCCCGATGGAAGCGAAGACGGCATTCCCATACGGATCGGCTTGAACAACAAAGCGGGTCGTTATCAGGAGTTCACTCCAAATCAGGAACCCGCGGGTTTAGGTCAGAGATCAAGAAACCACCTCACATCCATAGCAATCGACGCAACAAGTACGGCCAATCGAACGAGAAGGCCGCCGGGCAGAAATCATTGGCTGGATTGCGGGCCCACAGAGCGCGCGGCGGGATCTCAAATGTTCATGCGGGAGCGCTATTCGCGCTCCGGAGCCACTGTGTGTTGAGGCGGGGGGAAGGGCCGCCGCCCCTTTCCCCGCACCCCTTTCGCTGCTGGCGGTATTCTTCCTTCGCTTCGCTCCGGACAGGTTTCTCTTGACGAAGCCGAACACTTCTCGCACCATCGAGATGCCAGCGTCGCTGCGCTCCGATGGTGTTCGGGTTCATCGCGGAATGCCGTTCGGATTCCCTCTGGAATGAGCGTTCAGTTTCGCCGGAATCCCCAATGAAGAACGCGGAAGCCGGCGCGATATTCTACCCACGTGCCGTCGCGGATGCCGCGCTGCTCCGCGTCATGGTACAGAGCTAGTGTGAACCGGCGCTGTCTGAGGCCCGCCGCAGCCCGCCGCAATAAAGCCTTGACCTTCGACCCATCGCGCCTTATGATGAATGGTAGAAGCTTGAGGTATCGATGTCATCTCCTCGTTTTCCCATCCCGCAAGGTACGCTCGACATGCTGATTCTCCAGATCCTTTCACTCGAACCAGCTCACGGATATGGCATTGCCCAGAGACTGGAGCAGGTTTCGCAATCCGTTGTTCAAATCAATCAGGGATCCCTGTATCCTGCCCTCCACAGACTGGAACAGAAAGAGTGGCTGCAGGCCGAGTGGAAGCAATCGGAGACCGGACGCGAGGCCAAGTTCTATTCCCTGACGCGCTCCGGCCGAAAACAACTCGCCGTCGAAAGGAAAAGTTGGGCGCGGCTCACGGGAGCGGTCCAGTTGATTTTCGATGAGGGCAACGGGTAATGAAGCAATTCCTAAACTGGTTCCGCCGTGGGAACTTAGAGCGCGGCCTGGATCGAGAACTCCGGTATCACGTCGACCGCCGGATTGACGATCTCGTGAATTCCGGATTGACGGAGGCGGAGGCCCGGCGGCAGGCGACGCTTGAACTCGGCGGCCTCACACAGATCCGCGAAGAAGTGCGCGACGTATGGCTGACACGCTGGCTGCGAGACTTCGTGTTCGACCTCCGCTTCTCGGCAAGGTCTTTTCTCCGCAGTCCATCCTTTACCTTTACGGCAGTTCTTTCGCTCGCCCTCGGCATTGGCGCAACCACTGCTATCTATTCTCTGGTCGATCAAATCGTGTTGCGGGCGCTTCCGGTCCACCAACCGGAACGCCTTGTTCTGGTCGATTGGAAAGGGGACCAATTAGCCGAAACCAGGGGTAGCTTCAACTTGATGTCCTACCCGTTCTACCGCGACCTTCGCCTACAGGAGCATATCTTCGAAGGGGTATTCTGCCGGCACGCCACGACCGTGAACCTCTCGACGGGCAGTGAGCCCAAACCAGCAGCCGCGGAGATCGTTTCGGGTACGTATTTTTCGGTGCTGGGCGTGAGCCCGGCGCTGGGAAGGGTGTTGGACAGTGACGACGATCAAGCGCCTGGAGCGAGTCCCGTGGTAGTGCTCGCCTACGACTTCTGGAAGAATCAGCTTGCAGGCGCTCCGGACGTGGTGGGCCGCAAGGTCCTGGTGAACCAATACCCGATGACTGTTGTTGGCGTCGCTTCCGCTGAGTTCCGTGGCATTGATGTTGGTGAAGTGCCGTCGCTCTGGATTCCCGCATCCATGACGGCGAAGGCTATCCCCGGTTGGAACGGTCTTTCGCACCG
Source organism: Candidatus Sulfopaludibacter sp. SbA3 (assembly GCA_945893365.1). Classification (GTDB taxonomy): domain Bacteria; phylum Acidobacteriota; class Terriglobia; order Bryobacterales; family Bryobacteraceae; genus SYKU01. The sequence continues at coordinate 45,352 of CAMDED010000034.1, forward strand.
CCGTTCACGCTGGGTGCAGGTGTTAGGCCGCCTGAGGCCAGGAGTTACGTTGGCGCAAGCCCAGGCAAGCCTGCAACCCTGGTTCAAGGCGATGCTCGACGAGGACGCCCGACGCGAGGGCTTTCGCTCAGTGACGCCAGAGCGGCGCGCGCGGTTTCTCGCCTCGACGATTGAACTCACCGCGGCGCGCCAAGGCCATTCCGCCCTGCGGCGCCGGCTTGCCCAACCGCTTTGGGTCTTGTTCGCCGCCACGGCCGTGTTGTTAGGTCTCGCTTGTCTGAATGTTGCCGGTCTGTTCCTGGCGCGGGGTGTGGGCCGTGATCGCGAGATCAACACCCGTATGGCCTTGGGCGCTTCGCGCGGGCGAGTCGGCCGCCAGTTTCTCGCCGATAGTCTCCTTTATGCCCTTGCCGGCGGATTGCTTGGAATGATGCTTGCTCCCCTGGCCATGCGGACACTGATCGCATTCCTGCCCCCCGACGTGGCGGCAAATAACCTGCAATCGAGCGTCGACTCACGAGTCTTGCTTTTCAGTCTGCTGGTGAGTACGGCCGCGGGTCTGCTGAGCGGCCTGGCGCCCGCACTGCTGACCGGACGTAAGTCGTTGATCTCCGCGCTAAGAGACCGGGGCGGCACGTCATTCGACGGCGTCCGTCTTCGAAAGGTATTCATGATCGCTCAGATCGCCTTCACCTTGATCCTCATCACCGGTGCGGCGTTGTTTGTTCGAACCCTCACTGGACTGTTGGAGAAGGGGCCGGGATTTTCGACAACCAGCCTCATCTCGTTTGGCCTCAATCCACGGCGCAACGGCTACACGTCCGTGGAAGCGAGCCGCCTGATTCGCAGGATTCAAGAGGACATTCGAAACTCACCGGTTACCCAGACGTCAGCGGTTGCGAGCATGCAACTATTAGCCGGCGGAAGCTGGAACAATCCCCTGACGATCCAGGCTAACGAGCGGTTTGCGACCGATCGCGATGTCCATCTGAATGCGATCAGCCCTGGATTCTTCTCCACGCTCGGAACCAGAATCGTTGCGGGACGAGACTTCGACGAGCGCGATGCCCGGCCGTTGGGAGAGACCGGCGCCCGCTCGGCGATTGTCAACGAAGCCTTTGTCAAACGATACTTCGGGGCGCGTAGCCCGCTCGGCGCTCTCATATGCCTCGGGGCGGGACCTAACGCCAAACCGAACATCGAGATCGTGGGAGTGGTTACGGACTTCAGCTACCGGGGCATGCGCGAGGAATCAGAGCAGGCCTACTTCGCAATTGTTGAGGGAGCCGTTACGAACGGCAACTTCTACGTGCGCGTGCGGGGCACGCCGGAAAAAGCATTTCAACAGATTCGCACGTTGATTCACGAAGCCGACGCGGCCTTGCCAATCACCTACCTCCGTACGCTCGATGAACAAGTCGGCAGATCGCTGAATACCGAGCGCATGCTGGCAGCCCTGTTGGGCGGCTTCGGCACGATGGCGCTCCTCCTCTCGCTGGTTGGATTGTACGGCGTGATGTCCTTTGTCGTAACGCAACGCACGTGCGAGATCGGTATCAGGCTGGCGCTCGGCGCCACGCGCTCTTCGGCTTTGGGGCTGGTGCTGCGCGACGCCCTCGCGATGATTACAGCAGGTACGGCTATTGGCCTGTCATGTGTCTGGGGCCTGGGACGACTTGTGGAGTCTCAGCTCTTCGGCGTGAAGCCCACGGATCCCTTCGTAATTGCCGCCGCGACCCTGCTGCTGACCTCGGCAGCTCTCGCCGCGGCCTTGATTCCCGCTTATAGGGCTTCCAACGTAGACCCAACCGACGCGCTGCGGTTCGAGTAGCGGTTCAGATAAGCCCTCCCAAACGGGCGTGGTGGGGCCATTTTGGCGCCGAGACGGCATTCGCCGTTTTCGCCTTCGCAAAACCGGACCAACCGCACCGTTGTCTCAGCCGGGCAGACGGCCGGCTGCTGTTCTCCCCCGCGGATGCGTCGCGGTTTGCTGGAATTCACCTGGACGAAAAACGAACGCCCTACACGTAGAAGTGCCGGGCGCGCGCGCCGGAATCCCCTGTTGAGAAGCGATTCACGACGTCCTGCCAGTCGGACCTATTTTGACGCCTATATATGGGTCGCCTTGGCTGGTAGCCTTCGAAGGCAAGACGACACTCCCGCAGTGGGCCAGACCATCGCTTTTTTGCAGTCTGTCCGGTCTGGTGAAACGGTGGCCAGTCCTTCCGCGGGCGGCAGACGACAAAAAACGATCGTCTGCCCCACTTCTTGCCTTACGGCAACCTCCACCCCACGTCATGCGTCCTTTGATATTATTCAGTGAGAGGTGTCTTCCATGAGAATGCCGAGTGCCGGAATATTGCTGGGATTGGCTCTGTTCGCCGCCGTCTCGGTGGGTCAGGAAGGGCCGAAAAAAGACGTTGGTGAAACCGTCGCCCGCCCGCGTAAGAAGGGTGCCGATGCAGAACTGCCGAAAATTCCTTCGCGGCTATCCAGGAAGGACAAACCCGAAGTGGCCTCCGACGGCGCCACCTTCAAGAGCGACGTCAACGTCGTCAACGTCGACGTGGCCGTGGTGGACAACAGGGGTCACTTCATTCCCAACATCCCGCGCGGAAATTTCCGAATCACCGAAGACAACGTCCCCCAGACGATCACGAACTTCGGGATGGGCGAGGCGCCGATGACGGTGGCCATGGTGATCGAGTTCAGCAACCTCTTCCAGCAATACTGGTCGGAGGCTTGGTACCAGACCCTCACGGCATCCTACGGATTCCTCGAAACGCTGAAGCCGGAGGACTACGTCGCCGTGGTTGCATACGACCTTCGACCCGAGATTCTTTCCGATTTTTCCACCGACAAGCGGAAGGCGCATGAAGCCATGCAGCGCCTGCGCATCGCGGCGTTTTCCGAATCGAACATGTTCGACGCGCTCACTGACACCGCCGAGCGCATGTCCGAAATCGAAGGCCGGAAAGCTATCGTGCTCATTGCGTCGGGCATCGACACGTTCAGCAAGCTGACCTTCGACAAGACGCGCAAATCGCTGCAGAACTCGGGCGTTCCCATTTTCGCGATCGGCCTCATGCAGGCTCTTCGAGAGTACTACGACGCGCGCGGCGCCATGGGCTCAATAGCGCGCCTCGACTTCCTTCAGGCCGACAACCAGCTGCGCACCTTTTCCAAGGAAACGGGCGGACAGTCCTTCTTTCCGCGTTTCTATGGAGAGTTTCCCGGGATTTTCGGCGCGATTTCGCAGTCTCTGCGAAACCAATATTCGCTCGGTTACCAGCCCACCAATCAGGCTCGCGACGGCAAGTTCCGCAAACTTAAAGTGGAACTAGTCAACCCCGTGAACAATCAGCCGCTGCGGATTACGGACGAAAAGGGAAAGCCGATGAAGTATCAGATCATGGCTAAAGCCGGCTATACGGCCCCACGCGAAGTGGAGTGAGAATCGGTCCATCCACGTTGTTTCGAGCCAAGCCGCAAAGTCAAGGACTGGATTTCTTTGTTTTCCAACCGGATGGCGAGTCGTTGACACGCGTGTAACCGTCTGTTACGCTCGCTTCGTCCCTGATGAAAAAATTCCTCTCCGTACGTGCGCACGATTCCCGATCCGTTCTGCTGGTGGCTGAAGGCCGCCCCGGCTTGGTCGCGCGGCGTTCCGTTCTTGAAGACCTCGGTTGTGAGGTCACAACCGCCCCCGGCGCCGCCGAGGGCTTAGCTCTGTTTGCCGCAAATCACTACGATCTCGTTGTAACCGATCACAAGTTGCCCAAGATGGACGGTATCGCGTTCATCAAAGCGATCCGCACGATCTCGCGATCGGCGCCGGTCATCCTGCTTGCGACGTTTCCGGAGCAACTGGGGCTCGATGAAGAGTCGACCGGCGCGAACGTCGTAATCGCCAAAGTCGTGAATGAAGTCTCGCAACTTGGCCGCGCCGTCGCGAAATACATCGGGCGCCGGACTGCGATGAAGCCTCCCCAGAGCCAGCGAGCCCCTGCGGGAATACGCTCCAAGACTTTGTAACTCAGCCGTGCCGGCGGCCTCCATGCATTCTCTCTTCACGCGTGTGGCGGTCGCCGTTTTGACGGTCTGCCTTTCAGTGGCGGCCGCGCCCGCACGCCGGAGGCCCGCGGCAAAGCCGAAGCGGACGTCATCCACCCGAAAGCGGATAGCCGCGATGCCGCTTCGCGAGAAGGTGGCCCAGTTGGTCGTGGTTCCGTTTTACGGCGAGGCGCCGAACTCGCGGTCGCGGGAGTACACACAGCTCGTGCGGCTGGTGCGCGACACGGGCGTGGGAGGAATGGTGCTGCTCAACCGCGTGCCGAAGGGCGTGGTCAGGCGCGCCGAGCCCTACGCGCTCGCGGCTTTCACCAACCGCATGCAGAAGCTGGCGAAGATTCCTTTGATCGTCGCCGGAGATTTCGAGCGCGGTCCATCCATGCGAGTGGAGGGCGCAACGCCGTTTCCGCATGCCATGGCCCTTGGGGCGACGGGCGATCCGTCCGTCTCGCGCTACATGGGTGAAGTCAGCGCGCGCGAGGCGCGGGCTCTCGGCGTCCAGTGGCTGCTTGTTCCCGTGGCCGACGTGAACAACAATCCCGATAACCCGGTCATTAATATCCGGTCGTTCGGCGAGAACCCGGCGGAGGTTTCGGCGCACGTCCGGGCCTTCCTCGAAGGCACGCGAGCGGACGCCAAACTACCCGTGCTCACAACGGCAAAGCATTTTCCGGGTCATGGAGACACGGCCATCGACACGCACCTCAGTCTTGCTTCCGCCGTCGGAGACCGCGCGCGCCTCGACGCCGTGGAACTGGCGCCGTTCAAGGTCGCCATTGCGAACGGCGTGGACGCGGTGATGACCGCTCACATCGCCGTGCCTGCGCTCGACGGTCCCGACGTGCCCGCGACACTGTCGGCGGCAGTCCTGACCGCGCTTCTGCGCGACGAGCTCGGGTTCAAAGGCCTGGTGGTTACAGACGCTCTCGAAATGGGGGGCATAGCCAAGGGTTTCAAGGGCGGCGAAGCCGCCGTGCGCGCGATCGAAGCGGGCGCCGACATTCTGCTGGTGCCGCCCGACCCGGTAGCGGCGATTAACGCGGTCGTCGCGGCCGTCGAGCAGGGACGCATTCCGCGGGCGCGCATCGAGCAAAGCGTCGGGAAGTTACTCGCGGCCAAGGAGAGACTGGGGCTGAATCGCGAGCGCCTTGTGGACGTCGAATCGGTCGCCGACGCCGTGGGCGACCCCGAAGCGCTCGACCGCGCGCAATCCATTTCCGACCGCTCCGTGACGCTGGTACGGAACGACGGAGACATGCTGCCCCTGCCCCGTGACGGCGTCTGCTTCGTGTTGCTTCAGGAAAACGCGCGCTCGCCGCTCGGGCAAACCTTGCTCGATGAACTGAGCAAGCGTGCACCGCAGGCATTGACCGTAACCGTGGCGACGGCGATCCAGGATGACGACGCCTCCGCGACAAGCGCGCGCCTTACCGGATGTACCCGCGTCGTGGTGTTCTCCTTCAACGCCTCGGGCACGCTTCCCGATCCGCTGCGGCGATTTATCGAATCGCTGGCGGAGGCGAAACCGGCGGTCCTGGTCTCGCTCGGAAGTCCCTACCTGCTGCGAGCCTTGCCGGGGGCGAAGGCATACTTGACGACGTGCAGCAACGTGCGGCCGGCGGAGATCTCGGCCGTGCGAGCGCTGTTTGGCGAAATCGAGATCGGCGGCCGCCTGCCGGTAACGATTCCGGGCTACGCCGAATACGGCGCGGGGATCCGTTTGCCGGCAATGCGGCCCGTGCCATAATTCCGGTATGGTTGAAATCACCTGGCTCGGGCACGGCGCCTTTCAATTTCGACTGGAATCGGGCGAAGTCATCGTCATGGACCCTTGGATCGAGGGAAATCCCATGTATCCGAAGGGACACACCTTCAGCCGCGTGGACGCGATCCTGATCACGCACGGGCACTACGATCACATCCACGACGCGGTGCCGCTCGCGAAGCGATTCTCGCCCAAAGTGGTCGCGATTTACGAGACCTGCGACTGGCTGGGAAAGAAGGGCGTGGGCAATCTGATGCCCATGAACAAGGGAGGCACGCAGCGGGTGGGACCGCTGACGTTGACAATGACCCACGCCGTGCATTCGTGCGGCATTCTGGACGACGGCAAGATTATCTATGGCGGCGAGGCCGCGGGCTACGTGCTGAGATTCGAGGGCCGCAACAGCGTCTACTTTTCCGGCGACACCAACGTGTTTGCCGACATGGAGCTGATTCGCGAATTGTACCATCCGGAACTGGCCTTCCTGCCTGTCGGCGGGCTCTTCACGATGGGACCGAAAGAGGCTGCGATGGCGAGCCGGCTGCTGCGTCCGAAGAAGCTCATCCCCATGCACTTCGGTACGTTCCCCGATCTTGCGGGAAGGCCGGAGCAAATCGAGAGCGCCGATACCGAGGTGTGGACGCTCGAGCCGGGGCAAGCGGTCGAGTGGTGAGCGGCGGCGCGGGCCGTGTGAAAAAGCGAGGGCGGACTTGAAACGGATACTTCTGATCGCGGTAGCGCTCGCGACCGCGTGCGAGAGACCGCGGAACGATTTCGGCGCGTTCGTCGAGGAGTATTTCGACGCCTATTACGCTGCCTATCCGTCTTACGGGACCGCTGCGGGATTGCACAGATACGACGCAAGTCTCGAGGATGTTTCGGCCAGGGCGGTTGCGGCGCGAGTCAAGGCGCTGAACGCGCAGCTGGAGCGGGTCCGGACTCTGAAAGCAGGCGCTCTCGACGCCGGCGGGCAGATCGACGCCGCCGTGATCGAGAGTCTGATACAGGCGGAGCTGCTGTCGCTCGATACGCTGAAGACGTGGCGGACGAACCCGATGAACTACGTTGGGCTGCCCGGAGGCGCGATCGACGGTTTGATGAAGCGGGATTTCGCTCCGGCCGCAGAGCGGCTGAAATCCTTGAACGCGCGGCTCAAGGCAGTGCCCGGCGTGCTTCAAGCCATGCGCGACAACGTCTCGAATCCTCCGAAGGAATTCACCGATCTTGCGATTCGCATGGCGAGCGGCTCAGTGGGTTTCTTTCGAGATTCGGTCGCGGCGTGGGCCAAACAAGCGGCTGGCGGGGACGCGGCTTTGCTCGCCGAATTTGAAGCCGCGAACAAGGCGGCGGTCGAGGCGGTTGAATCCGCCACGGCATGGCTCAAGAACGATCTGCTGCCGCGCTCGAAGGGCAGCTACGCGATCGGCCCTGAGAACTTCGCGCGCGAACTCCTGTACGAGGAGATGACGGATATCCCTCTCGACCGCCTGCTCGCGATCGGCGAAGCGAACCTGGAGAAGGACTACATGGCGTTTATCGAAACGGCGCGGCGGATCAACCCCAGAAGATCGCCGGAGGAAGTGATGGCTTCACTTGCCGCGGATCACCCCAAGGCGGACGGCCTGATCCCGGCGGCGAAGCGGAATCTGGAGGCGATCCGCCAGTTCCTGATCGACAAAAGAATCGTGACGGTTCCCTCGGAGGTGCGGCCCATCGTCACCGAGACGCCTCCCTATGCGCGCTCCGGCACCTTCGCGTCGATGGATTCGCCGGGCGCGTACGAAACCAAGGCGGCCGAGGCGTTTTACTATGTGACGCCCGTTGAAGCGGAGTGGGACGCGAAACACAAGGAGGAGCACCTGCGTTTGTACAACCGTCCTGTGATGGACATGATCTCGATCCACGAGGCGTACCCGGGGCACTACGTACAGTATCTCTACGTGAAACAGTTTCCGTCGAAGACACGCAAGCTGACGTTTTCATCGAGTAACGTCGAGGGGTGGGCGCACTACAGCGAGCAGATGATGCTGGAGGAAGGGTTCGGCGGCGGAGACCCGAAGGTGCGTCTGGCGCAGTTGCAGGAAGCGCTCCTGCGGGATTGCCGGTACATTGCCGGAATCAAGCTGCACACGCAAGGGATGAGCGTCGAGGACGCGGCGAAGATTTTCGTTGAGAAAGGATTCCAGGAGCCGGCGAACGCGTACGAAGAGGCCCGCCGGGGCGCGTACAATCCGACCTACCTCTATTACACGCTAGGGAAGCTTCAGATTTACAAATTGAGGGAAGACTACAAGAGGGCGCGCGGAGCGAGCTTCAACCTCCAGCAGTTTCACGACGATTTCCTACGCCAGGGAGGGATCCCGATCAAGCTCATGCGCGGGATTCTACTCCCCGGGGACACGGCGCCGGTTCTATAAGCGTCGATCGCGTCCGGAGGCGCCCCAGCGAACCCTGCAAGTGTGCCAAACTGGTTCGCATTATGAAGTTCACAATTCCGCTCCTCCTCTCGTCTCTGGCCCTCGCCGCCGATGTGCCGACATCCTGGACGCCTGAGTTCTCCCTCGAGTTCCAGACCATCGGCCCGGTGGTCCCGTCCCCTGACGGAAAGCTCGCGGCATGGACGCAATCGCGCGCGATCATCGAAACGGAGAAAAGCGAGATCGTGTCGCAGATCTTCCTCGGCCCCACCGATGGCTCGCGCCGCCCTCTGCAACTGACGCGCGGCGAGAAGGGCTCGGCGAACCCTTCTTTCACGCCCGATGGCCGGTACGTTTGCTTTAGCTCGGACCGTTCCGGAAAGACCAACGTCTATCGCATCCCGGTCGCGGGCGGCGAGGCGGAACAACTCACGGATTTCAAGGGAGAGTTTGGAAAATACCAGACTTCGCCCGACGGCAAGTGGATCGCCTTCACCGCGTTTGAACCACCCGCCGACGAGGAGAAGGCCAAGAAGGAGAAGCGGGACTTTCGCATCATCGACGGCGCGCCGCGCGATCACGCCCTCTACATCGTGCCGATGGAGCCCGGGGCCGATCGCAAACGCACGCAAAAGAAGATGTTCGACACCAAGTATCACGTCGTGGGATTCGAGTGGTCGCCCGATTCGCGATCGATCGCGTTTGAACATTGGCCCACGCCGCTTGCCGACGATTGGACGAAGTCCGACGTTTCCGAAGCCGCGGTCGAAACAGGCAAAGTCAGCGCCATCTCCGCGACGGCCGCTTCGGAAAGTCAGCCGCTCTATTCTCCCGACGGCCGCTATCTGGCCTTCACCCGCACGTCGATTCCAGCGCGTTGGCCGGGCGACAAGCGCATCGTGATCGTGCCTCGCGGCGGGGCCGAGCCGCGCGTGCTTCCCGCCACCTACGATGAGCGCCCGAATCCGGTGGGCTGGTCCCGCGATTCCGCGAGCATCCTGTTCTCGGAGGCGAAGCACACCAGGAGCGCCCTCTACGCCATGCCTGTCGATGGCCCGCCGCGGACGATTTACGAGCCGGCGAAGGGCGTCATGGGCGCCGAAACGAACCTGAATTCCACGGCGACGCATCTTGGCTTCGCATTCGAGAGCGCGGACTCCCCTCCGGAAGCTTTCGTGATGGACGTCTCGGGCGGCAGGCCCGTGCAGGTCAGCCGCGCCAATACGGATCTTCCGAAGCTGCCGCTCGGTCAGACTGAAGTGATCCGCTGGAAATCGAAGGACGGCCTGGCGGTCGAAGGGCTGCTGACCTATCCGGTCGGCTACGAGAAGGGCAGGAAGTATCCGCTGATCCTGAACATTCACGGCGGGCCGGCGGGAGTGTTCGCGGAAAGCTTCATCGGCCGCCATGGCATCTACCCGCTGGCTACGTTTGCGAGCCGCGGTTACGCGGTGCTTCGTCCAAACCCGCGCGGCTCGGGAGGCTACGGCGCGAAGTTCCGCTACGCCAATACCGGCGACTGGGGCGGCGGCGACTTCGAAGACGACCAGACCGGCGTCGATCACGTCATCTCGATGGGCGTCGCCGATCCGGACCGCATGGCTGTCATGGGCTGGAGTTATGGCGGATTCATGACAAGCTGGACCATCACGCAGACCCAACGCTTCAAGGCGGCCGTG
>CAMDED010000035.1 GCA_945893365.1 Candidatus Sulfopaludibacter sp. SbA3
TGCCTTGGGGATCTCTTGCGTGCTGAAAAACAGCACCACCTGCTTCGCTTTCCGCTTGCCCATCGCCATACCCTCTATGACGCCTGAAACATTCAAGAGGTAACATGTTTCCGTGTTCTTTTCCTGCCACTTCTACCACGGGCTGCTAGGTGAACCATGAGCGTGCTTTTCAGAACGCGGGCGCCAGCATCGCTGTAGTGTGCAGCCATGCAAGGGCGGTGAAGGGATCGAAAGGGCCCCATCTTATGAACCAACCTGACGAACCTCCGGAACGCTTGGGCGGGGATTCACCACCTCCGCCCTCTCCGCCAACCCTCCTCGGCCAACTGCGGCCCGCTGTAATCGGAGCGATCTTGCTTACGATCGCGACCGGCTGCGTCTTTCCTCTTGCGCTCCTGGCTCTCGGCCGTGTTTCCTTCCCCAGGCAAGCCAGTGGCAGCCTGGTGATGGAAGGCGCCTCCGCGATCGGCTCCGAGTTAATCGGGCAGGATTTCACGAAGCCCGAGCACTTTCACCCCCGGCCCTCCGCGGCAGGCGCGGGATACGATGCCGGTTCCTCCGGAACGAACCTCGGCCCCAACAACCCTAAACTGAAGGATGGGGCTGTCGACGGATCCTTCGCCGGCGTCGGACGGCTGGCGGGGAAGAGTATCGCAGGCAGAACGGATTGCCCTCGGACGCCGCCGTCCCGATTCGATGCGGTCACGCGGTCCGGAAGCGGGCTTGACCCGCACATCAGTCCGGCCAACGCCGCGCTTCAAATTCCGCGTATTGCCCGTGCCCGCGGCGTCAGTGAAGAGGACGTGCGCCGCCTGGTAACGGACTACACGCAAGGTCCGCAGCTTGGATTTCTAGGCGGCGCGCGCGTATCGGCGCTCGCGCTGAATCTCGCTCTCGACCGGGCGGCCGCGCGCCGGTCCGGAAGCAGCCTCGATAGGAGTTTGCCATGCGCTGGCCGGAATACGCCATTTTTCTCGCTCTGGTGGTTGGATTTGCCCGTCCAACCGGTCTTTTTCTTGCCTGCGTGTTCGAGGTAAGGCTACGTTCCTCGACCCGGTCCTGCGGCCTGCGGAGGCGCTGCTGTACCGCATGCTTGGAGTGCGGTCCGATCACGAAATGTCCGCCGCGGTCTACACTTTCGCTTTCCTCCTGTTCAGCGCGGCCGGAAGGGCTGTGTTGACTCTTCTCTTATTCGTGCAACGATATTTGTCGGGCGGCCCGGATGGGCGCTATCTTACGACGCCGATGACTCCGGACCTGGCGGTCTACACGGCCATCAGTTTCTCGATGACCACGACCTGGCAGGCCTACGGCGGCGAAACGACGCTGCGCTACCCTCGCTGGCGCGGCCGGGCTCGCGGTGGGCATCGCCTTTATCCGGGGTCTTGGGTGGGATATTTCAAATACCATCGGCAACTTCTGGGTGGATCTCGTCAGGGCGCTGCTTTGGGTTCTCTTGCCGCTGACTCTCGCCGGCAGCCTGGCGCTGCTCTGGCAGGGCGTACCGCTCAACCTGGCTCCCTACACGGAAGTCCACACGATGGAGGGCCGGGTTCAGACGATCGCTCAAGACCCGTCGCCGCGCTCGAGTTCATCAGGAATCTGGGCGCCAACCTACGCCAATCCGACACGCTTGACGAACTTCCTGGGGCTGCTGGCGATCGCAGTGCTGCCCGCATTGCTGACCATCACCTTCGGCCACATGACCGGGAGGTCTCGCGCGGGTTGGGTGCTGCTGGCGGTCATGGTCGTGATATTCGCCGGAGGCTTGGCCGTTTGTGACGTCGCCGAGGCGGCCACCGCGCCGCAACTGGCGGACCTGAACGTTCCGGGCGGGAATATGGAGGGGAAAGAAGTGCGCTTCGGCGTCGGCGGGTCCGTGCTGGCGGCGCTCGTGACTTCGAATGGCGCCACTGGCTCGTACAACTCCATGCACGATTCCTACAACCCGTTAGGCGTGCTGGCGCCGCTGGTCAACATGCTGCTGGGAGAGGTCGTTTTCGGAGGACTGGGAACGGGCATTTACAGCATAATCATGATCGCGCTCCCTGGCGTGTTCCTCGGGGGATTGAAGGTCGGCCGCACGCCGGAATACCTCGGCAAGAAAGTGGGCGCCCACGAGACAAAACTTATCGCCCTGTACACCCTGCTGACTCCGATGGTCGTTCTCCTACTCAATGGATTGGCGGTGGTCACCGAAGCCGGGAGGGCCGGCTTGACTACCAATGGCGGGGCCCGTGGTTTCACTGAAATCCTGTTCGCATAGGCCTCTTCCATGGCGAATAACGGCCAGAACATGCCCGGCCTCAGCGCGAATAGCGTGTTCTACAACGCCACGACAGCGTGGCTATGCTGGCCTGGCGTTTCGGCCTGGCGGCCCTTGCCTTGGCGGGCAGGTTTGCGGCCCAACGCCGCTGGCCGACAACCTCCGGTACACTGCCCAGCGACACGGTTACGTTCGGTGTGCTGGTTCTTGGCACGATCCTGCTCGTTGGGGCGCTTTGCTTCCTGCCGGCTCCTGCGCTGGGACCGATCGCGGAGTGGCTGCAATAAGGATGCCGCTGGGGTGCGGCCAGGGACGCCGCGCGAACTGCGGGATCTCACCCAGCCGAGGTGGCTGCGCCGTCATGCCGGCGATTTCGGCGGTCTTTATAACTTCTTCATGGCTTTTCCATGACTTCTTCAGGCCTTTCGCCGTATTCTCAATTTTGGGAGCAAGAAACGAAATGTCACTCGCTTTACAAAGAACCTTGACGCCGGCGGCCGGACGTTCGGAATGGACGGCGACGGGCGACGCCGAAGCGAAGCTGAGTATCGCGGTGGTCTTCACAACCGTGGAATCGACACTTACAGCCTTGAAGAAGGCCGGCACCCTGGCCAACCGCCTGGGCGCCCGCATCACGCTGGTAGTGCCCCAGGTAGTTCCGCGTCCGTTGCCGCTTGAAACCCCGCCCGTGTTGCTCGATTGGAGTGAGAGGCGGTTTCGCGTGATCGCGGAGCAGAGCCCCGTGGAGACAATGGTGCACATCTATCTCTGCCGCGACCGGCTGGAGACCTTGCTCAAAGCCTTCAGCCCACGGTCCGTGGTTGTTATTGGCGGCCGCAAACGGTGGTGGCCGACCTCGGAATCGAGGCTGGCCCGCAAGTTGCGTAACGCCGGTCATGAAGTGATTCTTGCGGAAACGGAGTAAGCCATGCTTGACGTGTTTTATCTCGCGGTAGGTTGCTTGTTCTTGCTTGGTTGCTGGGCTTTCACGAAAGCCTGCGACAAGCTGTAGGAGAGAAGACGATGGACTACATCATTGCCGGTATTGCATCAGTAGGTCTGTTCATCTACTTGATTTACGCCCTGCTTCGACCGGAGAAGTTTTAGGCGCGCAGCCGGAGTCCCTTGTGCGCATCGGGAAATAGAGGACATCATGACTAGCATCGGCATTCTTCAAATCGCGATCTTTCTGGCGCTGATCCTTATCTGCGCCAAACCCTTGGGCGCCTACATGGCCCGCGTGTTCGAGGGCGAACGCACGTTCCTTCATCCGGGTCTCCGTTGGCTCGAAGTGCTTACCTATAAGGCGGCCGGCATCAAGGAAGACGTCGAACAGAAGTGGACGCACTACACGGCGTCCCTGCTCAGCTTCAGCATCTTTGGTTTTGTGATTCTCTATCTGCTTCAGCGGCTCCAAGGGTTCCTGCCGCTGAACCCGCAGGGCTTCGGCGCGAGCAACGTCAACCCCGACTTGGCCTTCAACACGGCCACCAGCTTCGTCACGAATACCAATTGGCAGGGCTATTCCGGCGAATCCACACTGAGCTATTTCGTGCAAATGGCGGGTCTCGCGGTCCAGAACTTCGCCTCGGCCGCGGCCGGGATCGCCGTCGCGATCGCGCTGGTCCGGGGCTTTGCGCGCCAGGAGAAGAAGACGGTCGGCAACTTTTGGGTCGACGTGACGCGGGCCACGGTCTACGTGCTGCTGCCGATGGCGATCGTTGGCGCGCTGCTATTCGTTTCGCAGGGCGTGGTTCAAAACTTTGGCGCGTACACTGAAGTGGCCACCGTTGAAGGAGGCAAACAAGTTATCGCCCAGGGGCCCGTTGCGTCGCAGGAAGTCATCAAGCAGCTCGGGACTAACGGCGGGGGCTTCTTCAACGGCAATTCCTCGCACCCGTTTGAGAATCCGACTCCGCTGAGCAACCTGCTCCAGATGTTCCTGATCTTCGTCATTCCGGGAGCTCTCACCTACACGTTTGGAAAGATGGTGGGAGATACGCGGCAAGGATGGGCGATCTTCGCGGCGATGTCGGTCATGTTCCTGATCGGGGTGTTCGTCTGTTACGAATTCGAGCAGGCCGGCAATCCAATCCTGTCCAGGCTCGGCCTGCAAACGGGGGCTACGGCGGGCCAATCCGGCGGCAACATGGAGGGCAAGGAAGTGCGATTCGGCATCGCGAATTCCGCGCTGTTTGCCACCGTCACCACGGATGCAAGCTGCGGCGCGGTCAATGCCATGCATGACAGCTTTACCCCAATCGGCGGCTTAGTCCCATTGTTCAATATGATGACCGGTGAAGTGATCTTCGGTGGAGTCGGCGCCGGTCTGTACGGAATCCTGTTGTATTGCATTCTGGCTGTGTTCATTGCCGGTCTAATGGTAGGCCGCACTCCCGAGTATCTGGGTAAGAAGATCGAGCAGAAAGAGGTCAAAATGGCGATGTTAGCCGTGGTCGCCACCGCGTTCAGCATTCTATTCTTCACCGCCGTCAGCTCGGTGATTTCGTTTCCGGAGAAGGGCTACTGGAACCCGCCCGGCGCCGCGGCCGCTAATCTGAACAACAGCGGCGCGCATGGATTTGGCGAGATCCTCTACGCCTATACCAGCGCTACCGCCAACAACGGCAGCGCCTTCGCCGGCATCACGGCCAACACGCCGTGGTATGACCTGACTCTCGGTCTGGCGATGTGGATCGGCCGGTTCCTGTTCCTGATTCCGCTGCTCGCCGCGGCCGGAAGCCTGGCGGCTAAGAAGAAGATTCCCGCCACAGCCGGTACCTTTCCCACGCATGGTCCGTTGTTCGTCGGGCTGCTTGTAGGCACGGTGCTGATCGTCGGCGCGCTGACCTTCTTCCCGGCCCTTTCCCTTGGCCCGATCGTGGAACATTATCTGATGCACAGCGGCAATCTCTTTTGATGGAGCCGCGAGCGAGGAGCTAATTTTTATGCCTACCGTCACTACAGCGCCAAGCCCCACCCCCCCGAAGAGTTTCGGGAACGATCTTACCTCGCTTCTGCCGAAGAAGCTGGTCCGGGCTCGCCCGCTTTTCGATCCGGAGATTGTCGGCCGCGCCACACGAGCGTCCTTCGGGAAGTTAAACCCGGTCACGCTGCTGAAGAACCCGGTGATGTTTGTCGTCGAGGCCGGCGCCGCGCTCACCACCGTCTTCCTGATCCGGGATATCTTCACCGGTGGCGCGAACATCGGCTTCCAGGTGCAGATCGCGCTCTGGCTCTGGTTCACGGTGCTCTTCGCCAATTTTGCCGAAGCCATGGCCGAGGCGCGCGGAAAAGCCCAGGCGGACGCTTTGCGCAAGACCAAAACCGATGTGTTCGCGAAACGTATCGCCGGTGGCGGCAAGGTCGAGAACGTTCCCGGCTCCGCATTGCGCGTGGGCGATATCGTGGTGTGCGACGCCGGCGATCTGATTCCCGGAGACGGCGAGGTGTCCGAGGGCATCGCAACGGTAGATGAGTCCGTCATCACGGGGGAGAGCGCTCCCGTGATCCGCGAATCCGGCGGCGACCGCAGCGCCGTGACCGGCGGCACCAAAGTGCTATCCGATCAAATCAAAATCAGGATTACGTCGAATCCGGGCGAGACGTTCCTCGATCGTATGATCGCGCTCGTCGAGGGAGCCGAGCGTCAGAAGACGCCGAACGAGATCGCGCTGAACATCCTGATCGCAGGTCTTACGCTGATCTTCCTTCTCGCGGTGATCACCATCCAGCCCTTCGCGGCGTTCAGCGTGGCGCAGGCCGGATCGGGCACAACTCCGGCGGTGGCGGTTCTTGTGTCCCTGCTCGTCTGCCTGATCCCGACCACGATCGGCGGCCTGCTGTCGGCGATCGGTATTGCCGGAATGGACCGGGTGATGCAGCACAATGTGTTGGCCATGAGCGGCAAGGCCGTGGAAGCGGCCGGCGATATAAACTCGCTGTTGCTCGATAAGACCGGGACCATTACGCTCGGAAATCGGCAGGCCGTGGAGTTTCTGGCCGTTAGCGGCGTAACCAACGAAGAATTGGCCGACGCGGCCCAGTTGTCAAGTCTCGCCGACGAGACGCCGGAGGGCCGCTCGGTCGTCGTCCTCGCGAAAGAGAAGTACGGTCTGCGTGGGCGCCATATTCCGGAGCGCGAGTCCAAGTTCATTCCCTTCACGGCCTACACGCGCATGAGCGGAGTCGATTTCGAAGGCCGCGAGCTTCGCAAAGGAGCCGCGGACGCCATCGCCAAGTTCGTCGCCGAGCGTGGGGGCGACGTGCCCGGCGATTTCCAGGAAATGACCGACCGTATTTCGCGCAGCGGCGGTACGCCGTTAGGAGTCGCCGATGGAAAGCGGTTGTTGGGCGTGATCAATTTGAAGGACGTGGTGAAAGGTGGAATGAAGGAGCGGATCGCGCAACTTCGCCGCATGGGTATCCGCAGCATCATGATTACCGGCGATAATCCCCTCACAGCGGCAGCGATCGCAGCCGAAGCCGGTGTCGATGATTTCCTGGCTCAGGCCACACCCAAGGACAAGCTCGAATACATCAGGAAGGAGCAGGCCGCGGGCCGCCTGGTCGCGATGACCGGCGACGGCACGAACGACGCTCCCGCACTGGCCCAAGCTGACGTGGGCCTGGCGATGAACACCGGCACTACCGCGGCGAAGGAAGCCGGCAACATGGTGGATCTGGACAGCAACCCGACGAAACTCATCGAAGTGGTGGCGATCGGGAAGCAGTTGCTGATAACCCGCGGCGCACTTACGACGTTTTCGATCGCGAACGACGTTGCGAAATACTTCGCCATCATTCCCGCCATGTTCATGGTGACCTACCCGGCGCTCGCGAAGCTCAACATCATGGGGCTGCACACGCCCCAGAGCGCGGTGCTGGCGGCGGTGATTTTCAACGCCTTGATCATCATCGCGTTGGTTCCCCTTGCCCTGCGCGGCGTGAAATACCGTCCCATGGATGCCGCCAGCCTGCTGCGGCGCAACCTGCTGATATACGGGATCGGCGGAATCATCGCGCCTTTCCCAGGCATCTGGCTTATCGATCAACTGCTGGTTGCGTTTCGTCTTGCGTAAGGAGAGAGCACTATGTGGCAACAGATTCTTCCCGGACTTCGGATCAAAATCTTTCTGACGGTTCTGCTTGGCGTCGTGTATCCGCTTGCGATGACGGGCATTTCGCAGCTTTTCTTCCCGCACCAGGCGAATGGCAGTCTGGTCACGGCGGGTGGCAAGGTGATCGGCTCGGAGCTGATCGGCCAGAGCTTCACCAAGCCGGAATACTTTCAGGGCCGGCCGTCGAACGCCGGCGCGAACGGATATGATGCGACGGCGTCCAGTGGTTACAACCAAGGGCCAACGAACAAGAAGCTCGCCGATCGTGTGAAAGCCGCGGTCGAACAGTTCCGGAAAGACAATCCGGACTACCACGGACCGATCCCAGCCGATCTGGTAACCGGTTCAGCCAGCGGCCTCGATCCGCACCTCAGCCCCGACTCGGCGCGGGCACAGGCTGCGCGTGTGGCGAAGGCCCGCGGCGTCTCGCTGGAACAGGTGAGGGAGCTGATCGCGCAGTTCACCGAAGGACCGGATTTAGGGGTTTTGGGTGAGCCACGCGTGAATGTGCTTCGTCTGAATCTGGCGCTCAATCAGCGTTTCGCGAAGCCCCAGGCCGTAGCGAAATAGCCGCCGGTCTTTTTGCCGTGATGGAAAGGCAGCCGGTATCATGCGGTGAAAATCCGCGGCAGTATCGTGCGCGAATCCTTATCTTCCTTCCCGGTGTTGTTCTCTTGCTCTTTGGGCTGACTGTAGTCTGCCAAGGTGTTGCAACGCTCGATCGCCTGAAGATCGTGGAGGCCGAGCGAGATCGATGGCAGCGGCCGGATGACGTCGCCCAGGCACTGGCTTTACATGAAGGAAGCGTCGTGGTGGACCTGGGTTCCGGCGCGGGGTACTTTGCCCTCAAGCTCTCACGGACAGTTGGCAGTCGCGGCGAGGTCATTGCCGTGGACATTCGCAGGCTGCCATTAGCATTTCTGCGGATCAGAGCGCTGCTTCAGCGCCGGTGGAACCTTAGGATCGTGCGGAGCGAACCGAATGATCCGCACCTTCCCTTGGGCAGCGTGGACGCCATTTTGATAGCCAACACCTATCACGAGCTGAACAACCGCCGCATGATTTTGGCGCGGGCTTTCCAGGCCCTTCGCTCGGGCGGCCGGCTAGTCATCGTCGACCGTGGCCCGGAAGAAGCGACCGAAGGCGATGCGGCTGGCGGCCATCATGAACTGCCACTGGCCATGGCAGAATCCGATCTTCTTGAGGCCGGGTTCGATCTCGTTAGCCGGGCTGGCCGGTTTATCGACAGGCCGCCGGATGAGCCATGGTGGCTCGTCGCCGTCCGCAAGCCGTGACCGGGAAATGTCCGGCGCCAGTTTGAGGCAATTGAGTCGGCATTGCAATCTCTGCGGGGAGCGGCTAAGGTTTCGCTCGTTGCACCGCGGGCGCCGGTACATCCGGAGGACCGGGTCTGCGGATCTGAAGATCCACATTTGTCAAATCGACCGGCTGGCCGCCCAGTCTAACCGTCCGTGTCGATGTCTGGGCTTCGTTCGGAACCGATATCGTATAGGGTCCAGCCGCCAGGTCGCGGAACAGATACCGTCCCATCAAGTCGGTCACGGTTGCCAGGCCAGGCTCCCGCAGAATTACCCGGGCGCGGATGACTGGAACATACTGGCCCGCGTTCGGATCGTAACTAAGTACCCGTCCCGCAATGCTGCGGGACGCTCGGGCGGTGAACGCGGCCTTGCCCGGCGATGTCGCCCGCACCCTTACTCGCCGGGGTCCGGCGAGAGTCTCCGCGGAATAGCCCGCCGGCAGCGAATCTTCGTCGACCTGGACGTCATACTCGCCGGCTACCAGCGATGACACAAAGAAACTGCCGTCCGCCTCCGTCGCCGCGCTCCGTTCTAAGCCGCTACTCCGGATCACCACGGTGACGCCGGGTACACCTTGCCCGGCGTCATTCAACACCTGTCCCATCAAACCGGACAGCGAATAGCCTATGCCGAAGTCTACGGTGGCGCTTTCACCCACCTCCAAGCCGGATGGCGTTGTGAAGAAAAACGGCTCACGGGAATGGTACGTAACCGCAATTTTGTGTTTACCGCGGGGCACGTTTGGGAACCGGTACGAACCATCGGCGCGGGTAAGTGTGCGCCGGCGATCGTCCAGCGTGACCTCCACTTCGGGCACCGGCCGCATGCCCGGTTCCAAAGCTCCTTTGGACTGGTCGTCCCGAAAGACGTTTCCAGTAATGGTCCCACGCCGTTCGGGAGCGATGAAGTTAGGTACGTGTTTGAATTGGCGTCTCCAGCCGATGAAGCAAACCGGCGCGTATTCCCGGGACCTTCCGGGATACTTCAATCCGAGGACCGAACAAGCCAGCGAAATATCATCCGAGTGCGTGACGCTCTGGGAGTAGGAAATCGTGTGTCCGACGTTTTGAGTACTCCCCTGAAGCGTCTGATTTTCGTTGAAGAGGAAACCGTAACTCCACTGTTTCCGGTGCACGCCCCGGCTCGACCAGTCCGCGGTCCCGCCAATCTGGGTACGCACGGGAACCAGGTTGATGGTGGCCCCTTTTACATACCCGGCCGCGATCAGGAAAGAGCTGCTGGACAATAGCT
Organism: Candidatus Sulfopaludibacter sp. SbA3; assembly: GCA_945893365.1. Classification (GTDB taxonomy): domain Bacteria; phylum Acidobacteriota; class Terriglobia; order Bryobacterales; family Bryobacteraceae; genus SYKU01. The sequence goes on from CAMDED010000035.1 coordinate 9,960, forward strand.
CGTCCACTTGTTGAACGGTGGTCGCCCTGATCCCGAGCAGATCGAGACTCTGCTGCAATCCCGCCACCTGCCCGAAGATGAAACTCAGAGTGGGAGCGTTGGTATCGCGTTCCGCGTAGCTGGCGAAGGCGAAGGCGCCCCAACCCGACCGCAGGGAAGCCCGGTACTGCTTGCCCCCGCGGTCGAGCCCGGGAGTCACGGCAAACTGGTATTGCCCGGTGGCCCCGAAATGCCTGGACTGAAAAGCAAGGCCCGTCGGCAGAGTGAAACTTCTAATCGCGAGGCTCGGCGGCACTTTGGTCTGGAAGCTCGAGGCGATGGCGCCTCCGGTAAGCGCCCAGTGCCGGGTCAGCCGATAGTGAAGTTTGGCCGCGCCTGAGATCGTCGTTGCTCTTAAACCCGGCAGCACCAGATTGTTGTTGTAAAGCGACAGGGTCGAATCGATTCTTTTCGCGACCTGACGCATCCAGGAGGCGTCCGCATGAAAACCCCGAAAATTGTTGCCGCCCAGCGACGCAAACCGCGGCGGCATGTACCGCACCAGGGCCACGATATTATCGCGCCCGGTCTTGTAATAGAGCCTTCCCGCGGCGCCGGCGCCATGGCTGATTCCGGCGTCGGCGGTAACCCAGAACGTTTCCCGGGGCATGTATTTGTATCTCATGGTACCGATAGTTCCGGAACGCCCTATCGGATTCGAAGCTTGGGTCCGCACGTGATACAGCGAAGCCGTGAGCGACGAATTCACGGTAAGTGGATGCTGGTATCCACCGCCGGCCACAAGTTCCGGCTGGATGGGCAGGAATAGCCCGTCAAAGGTTGCCACGCTGGTATAGCCGGAGTGTACAAACCAGTTGTCTTGCCGCATGTGGAATCCCCGGACAATCGATCCGCTGATGGTGAGCGGGGATTCGTCCACGTACTGATCGAACAGGGTGATGTCCCGGCGCGGTGTAACGACTTGATAGGACGCGGAGGACAACGCAACTCTGGGTTGGCCCCGATCGAGCGGTCCTACCAGGGTGGTCTGCACGACGTGTACGTGGGTCCGGTCTTCTCCGTGAAGTTTCAGAAAATCGAACTGGTTTTGGACTTGGGCGGGACTGGAATAATACCGTCCTTCGTAATAACCGCTCTCGGCCTTCTCCGCGACGTTGACCGGCATTACGAAACCGGGGGGGTAATGCGGGGGTGGCGTGGTCACCAGGATGCCGATAGTCTGCAATCCCGAAGCCGCGATCACAACCACGTGGGTAGTGCCGGGTTGTTTGCCCACGACCGAGACCAACCCATTGTCGGCGGTTGCCTCCGCAATGGATCCGTCCAGACTGTAAGCCGCGGTCGCCCCGGCTATTTCGAAAGTGACGATTTTCTGCGGGTCGACTTTACGAATCTGCGCCGGCAATATGAGACAACACGAGACCAGCCAAAGCGGAGTCAGCCATCTATTCGGGAATAGTGAATTCCCCGGCACTGGTTAAAACCTTCCCTTCGAATTCAAACGAGGAGAGTGTGCGATAGCGGCCGGGAGCGAGCCGCGCCGGATTGGTGGCGGCAAAAATCAACCGCTCGCCAGGTAGCAGGCGTTGGGGAACAAAAGGCGCCTTAGCTACGCGTTTCCCGGTTGCATTCAGAACTACGATTACTCCTTTTGGCATCACCGGTTCGGAGCCGCTGTTGCGCAGCTCTTCCGAAAAGATCACGTTCGCGGCGGGTGTCTGAAGTGAGGCTTCGAGCGGTCCGGCTTCCACTTCGTAATCGCTCGACAGGTTAAAGGTAATGAGCGTGCCTAAGGAAGCGCTCAGGCCGATCGCGCCGTTAACGGAGGGTACGATGCCGCCCCGGAAGAAAGTCACCACGGCGCGCTGCCCGGTCTCGGGCGGAAGGGTGAAAGTAACCTGAACGGATGCTTCCTCCCCGGCTTTTATCACCACCGAAGCCGGCGACGCCACTGAACTTTTAGCAATGCCGTCCGCAATCCGCCCGGCTGGTGAGAACGATCGTTTCCCTTCGCGCACCACCACATCCTCGGTTTCCAGACGAAAGCTAACCTCGTTGGCGGTATGATTCACAATGGTCAGCGTCTGTGTCGTGCCTTGCCCCGGTTTGCAGCGCACCATGATGATCGCCGGCGAAAGGGCGATGGTCGCCCGCGGCTCGTCGCTCTCCGCGGAGACCTGAGCCGCCGGTGTCTGGGCGCCGGCGATCGACCAGAGCGCGGCATAGATGACGGCAAGTCCCGATTTGACTCTCATCGGCTTATTTCCTGAGCGTCGCGACGAACGCGACGGTGCTTCCAATCGGTCCGGCCGGCGTAGAGACCGGAACCTCCACCTCCAGCCGGTGCTCGCCGCTCGAGCCGCAGGGCATGTATTGCGTCAAAGTCCGCGCGCCGGATTCCACGGCGGTCCCGTCGATTGTAATCGTATGCGAAGCGGCCGCATCCAGACGCGACATGGTCACGTCGATCGTAGAGGTTGGCGAACTTCCGGGACAGTCGATCTTTAACAAGAACCGGGTGGAAATTACCAACGAACCGGATCTCCTCTGGCTGCTCCCGCCCGGAGCCGAAGTTCCGTTGAAATAAGAGACGCGGCCTAGATCGAGAGATACGTTGGCCGCTCCCTGGTTTCGTACCAACGCGCCGGTCGCGGCGGCGAAGATCGTAATCGTGGGAAGTGCGGGAGCGACCACCACAGGTGCAATGGTTTGCTCGGGGCCAGCCACCTGCCCGAAGGCTGCTCGACTGGCAAGAAACACCAACATTCTTACCGGGAACAGAGCAGCCCTGTATTTCGAGTTCATCAATAACCCCAAACCGACTGGGCGTTGGTTTCGCCCCATTCCGATGTATTCCTTCCTGTGTGGTGACGGAATTAGTTCCCGTGCGGCCACGGTCCTCTAGTTGGCGGTCGCAGTAAAGCCGATGCTGTTTGAAATCAGACCGGCAGCCGCCGTGGCCGGCACTTGGATTTTTAGAGTATACGCTGTGGGCGACGCGTAGGCGCCGGTCGCAGTCAAATCCGTAGGGGTTCCGCTCGCCGAGATATTGCTCGCCGCGAGCGTCCAGACGTTGACGGGATCGGCCGTGGCTAGTAGTGCCCTCAGAATATAAGTCGCGCTTGCGGAATTGGCCAGATCCACACGAACGCGGAACGGCGTGGACAGATCGAACGATAGCAGACCATTAACGGTCTTTGTCACATTGGAAGGCACTGTGCCGCCGAACATCTGCACGCTTCCGAAGGGCAATGATGCGGCGCTGGTGGTCGTGCCGGTCACCGCCAGACCGCTAGTGTCGGTGACGAAAGTGAGGAGGATGGAACCCTGGACGGTGGCAGCGATGCCCATCGTTCCAGAACCTGCCTGAGCGTTCGCAAATCCAATGAAAGCGAAAGCGAAAAGCATACCTGTAACAACAATTCTGTTTATCATATTTTTCATGTCTCTCTTGTCTCTCATGTCCCAAAATGAGCAATTGAACGCCCGCCGTGTCATCCTGTTCGATCTGACGGAGCGAATATCCCGAGCTCAAAGTCGCGGTAAGCGTCGGGCACCCTCCCGCAACCGCGACCGTAAAGGACACATCCTGAACTAACGGCGAGCTAGGGTCCGAGGCATGGTGTCCTACTGTTCCCATTCGCTGAGCACGCACTATTCTGAAACTCGACCGCCGCCCGCGGGTAAACCAGTGTGGAGCGCCTTTCAGTCGAAATCGGCCGAATTTCGGTCCGGTTTCACAAAGGCTTGAAGCAACCGTGTTTTCCATCCTCAGGAGAGGCTCCGCCGTGCCGAAAGTCCCGCCTCATAGTGACGTTCAATGGCCAGATGACCAAATGCGGTCTCAATCGACCTCGAAGACCCTTGGGCGGTTGCACCTTTCACATCAGATTCCGGTTCTCGTCGCTCTCACCGGCCGCGTGGTAATACAGCCCCGACCGATTCACCCCAATAGTTCCGCACTGCCGCCACACACTGATCTCCGCATGCCCCGGTTCCAGTTGCGTTGCGCGGCGTAAAGTACCGCCCCATGGATGCCGCGAGCCTGTGCGCCGTAACCTGCCGATATGCGGGATCGGCGGGATCATCGCGCCTTTCCCAGGCATCTGGCTTATCGATCAACTGTTGCAATCTCCGCGGCGAGCGGCTAAAGTTTCGCTCGTTGCACCGCGGGCGCCCGAAAGGTATCCGGGCTGGGGAGTCTGAGGTTGAGACTGCAATCGCACCGGCCTGACGAAGCACTGGTACTGGGGCACTAGGCCATATGAACCGTTTGGTTCGTTGCCGGTCCCTGCCAATCGGTGTAGCGTAGTAATTGGGGTAATCTGGCGGAATGTTGTCGAAGACCACGCGAGGGACGAGGCGTTGGCTGATCGTTGCGGCCATCGCATTCGGCGCGAGTCTGGTCACCCATCTGGCTGGTAAGGTCCGCTTCTTTCAACTGGTCCATCTTAAAGCCCAGGACACGCAATTCGTCGTGCGCGGCAAGTTGCCCACTCCGGATATCGTGCTGATCGTGGTGGACGACAAGTCGCTCGAACATTTTAAGGAACTCGAAATCTTCTGGCACCCGTACTACGCGACGGCGATCAAGGCCGCCGCCGAAGGCGGGGCGAAGGTGTTCGGCCTTGACAAGTTTTTCGCCATCACGGTGACCCAATGGGAGAAGGAGCACGACCAGATGATGGCGGAAGCCATCATCACGACGGCGCCCACGATGCCGGTGATCTGCGGATATGTGCCTTCCATGATGGCGAAACAGAAGGATTGGCCGGTGCCGATAAACATGATCGCCGGGTCGCTCGGACAATCGGCCTTTGCCAACCTTACCGCCGATCCGGACGATTTCATTCGCGTGCAGGAGCTTATCGAATCGCCCCCAACGAATCCGCAGGATCCGCCACCGGCGCGCGGGCTGGCGCTTCGAGTCGCGGAGAAGTATCTTGGCGCGGACGTCGTTTTCGACAACGGCAAGCTTATGCTCGCCGGCAAGGAAATCCCCGTTAACGGGGAACGCACGATCAATATCAATTATGCCGGGCCTCCGGATACCTTCCCGCGCATTTCGCTCGCCGATTTCGTCGAAGCCGCCCGCGCCGGAGAGAAAGAGAAGATACGGAAATGGGTTGGCGGCAAGGCTGTTCTTCTTGGACCCGACAACATCGACGACCGCCACGCGACGCCGTTTTACACGTTCTCGCTCAGTGGAAGCAAACGCTTCAACACGGCGGGCGTCGAGATCCACGCAAACACCCTCCGCACTCTCTTACAGGCTGAATACCTGGTGCCCGTTCCGGAGTACGTTCGAGTATTGAGCTTGTACTTCGTCGCGATGGCAACGTCGATTGTCGTGGTGCTGATTTCGCTCGGACGAGCCGCTCCCATCCTGCTTCTCGGAGTCGCCGCGACCGCGACGGCTACGCAATTCATGTTTCGCGCGGGACGCCTGATCTCGGCATCGGAGATGTTGCTCGCCTGTCTGGTCAGCTTGCTGTTTTCGCTGGTATACCGGTTCTTCTCAGCGGAGAAACGCGGCGATCTGTTTCGCACTGCTGTGTCCGTATTCGTTGGAAAGAGGGTCGCTACGTCGCTCGAGGAGACCCGCGCGATCTCCCTCTCCGGTTCCCGCCTCGAAGTGACGATTCTGTTCTCCGACATCCGCGGATTCACGGCGTTTTGCGAATCGAAAGACCCCGCGGTGGTGGTTGACTTGCTGAACGAATACATGGCGAACATGGTCAAGGTGATCGTGGATCATCACGGCCAGGTCAATAAGTTCATTGGAGACGGCATTCTCGCCATCTTCAGCGACGAGGATGGGACGAAGCCCGGAGATCACGCGTCTCGCGCGGTGAGCTGCGGCGCGGCCATGGCAAGGGTCCCGGGCCAGTTCAAGACGGGCGTGGGCATTCATAGCGGACCCGCTGTCGTGGGGAACGTCGGCTCGGCGGACAAGATGGAATACACGGTTCTCGGCGACACCGTCAATCTGGCCTCCCGGCTGGAAAGTTTGAACAAGGAAAACAAGACGAGCATCCTCATCAGCGAGGCAACTCGCGAGTTGATGGCGGACCCGTCGGAGACGTTATTTCTGGGCACGGTGCCGGTGCGCGGCAAAACGGAACCGATGAGATTGTATACGATCGCTTCGCTCTACAATCCCCCGAAGAAGGAAGCTGTGACGGCGGCCGAAGGCGTGGGCGCCGTGAAGGCCTAGTCATCGAGCGGATTGCGCCGGCGTGAGTAAGGTAAAGACATGAACAGAGAATCGAAATGAATATGACCACGTTCGCCCGGGGAGCCGCGGTTGCCGGCCTTTCCGCTCTACTTGCGGCGTCATCCTGGGCTCAAGCGAAGAGAGAGGACCCCGTCGGCTTGGTGATGCTGCCCGGCGGCAGCAAGGTACTCCGCTCCGGAGCGGCATCGCCGCTATCGGCGAAGGCGGGGGATATTCTTTTTTCGGGCGATTCGGTTCGGACCGAAGCCGGCCCGGCCACCATGTTGTTCTGTCCGGCGAAAGCCTCGCTCAGCGTCGCGGCGGCAAGCGACGTATTGCTCGATTCGAAGCAGTACAAAGTCCGTTCGGGCAAAATTGCCGGACAGACCACGATCGCATCGTGCTTTCTGCCGCAAGTGGTTCGCGTCGCCACGGCGAGCCAGCAGCATTACGGAATCAGCATGACGCGCAGCGTCGCCGGGGCCGAAGAAGCCGCTCAGCCGGAAGCGATTCCTCCGGCCGCCGCGGCCGAGCTTGCGCCGGTCGAAAGCGCGCTCGCCGTCAACGGCAAAGACCAGGGGGCGCTCGTCGCGCAAGCCGCCATTTACGAAAAGTACAAGCTCAAAGTGCGCGCGGTAAACACCTATAAGATAATCGCCGCCGAATGGAAAGACGCCATCTGGACGCGCGGCAAGATCTTCGAGCTGGATGAAGCGATTGCCGACGAACGGGCAGCGCAGGCGGCGCTCACGGCAACCGAAGGCGGCCAGACCTTCGCCATCCTCATCGGCATTTCGGAGTATCAGAAACTACCGAAGGAGCAGTGGCTTCAATACGCCCACGCCGACGCTCAGACCTTCGAGAAGCATTTCAAGAGTCCCCGCGGCGGCGGACTTCCGGCGGAAAACGTCATTCTTCTCACCAACGAAAAGGCCACTACGGCTTCGGTGCGCAACGCCCTCAATACGTTCAAGGGGCGGGCCGGCAAGAAGGACACGATCCTCGTCGTGGTAGTGGGCCATGGCACGGTTGAGATTCCGGGGAATCGGGCGGCGTATGTCGTGACCTGGGATAGCGACCCGCAGGATCTGAAGAATACCGCCCTGCCGATGGAAGAAGTTCAGGCGTTCATCACTCTCGGCCTGCCGAAGATTGCGCGGATGGCGATTTTCGTGGATGTCTGCCGGACATCGAGCATCGGCTCGATGCGCAATACGGCCGTCAATGGAGCCGTCGAAAAGTTGGGCGCGGCGAGCGGCGAAATTCTCGGGCTGATGGCCAGCCGTCCTAAGGAACTGGCGGTCGAAGGGAAGGAATTCGGCGAGGGTCATGGCGCGTTCAGCTACTACCTCTTGAAAGCCCTGAATGGCGAAGCGGACAAAAACGGCGACAAGATCGTGAACGTCAACGAAGCGATCGATTACGTTCAGACCAAGGTTCGGGACACGACGAACGGGAAACAGCATTCGCGGGAATTCGGGACCATGGACAACGCGGTTGTGCTTTCGGACGCGAACAAACCCGGCATCGAGATGACCCGGCTGCCGTTCCTGTACGATTCCGGCGGCGAGCCGCTCTATCTGGCGGCGGCGTCTCCGCAAGCGGCGCAGGTTCCGGCGGACTCGGCGCAGGCGATTGAACGCTTTACGGAAGCGCTGAGAGATGGCCGCGTGACGCCGCAGCAGCCCAACAGCGCGTTTCAGGCGTTGCAGGAGCTCCGTGGAAGGCTCGCTCGCGCGCAGTACCTGATCTACGAGAATCAGCTCCGCGTGGCGCTTGAGGATCGCGGCCAGCAGGTGCTGTTGCGTTATCTCGCGGGCGATCAGGTTCCGCAGACGAAGACCGATTTCGCGTCAGCCGCCGACTATATGAAAGCCGCGCGGACGCTTACACCCGAGTCTCTCTTCCTCGATGGCCGGGACGCGTTCTTCAGCGGGCGTTCCCTCCTGTTCGACAAACAGTACGCGGACGCGGCGGAATTGCTTGAGCGGGCCGTGCGAGTCGATCCGGCCGGAGCCTACACCTACAATGCGCTCGGGATCGCTTATTTGGAACAGGCGAAGTATCAGCTTGCCATCCAGGCTTTCCGGGACGCTTCCCGCCTCGCGCAGCTCTGGGCGTATCCGCTGCACAACCTGGCGCTTGCGTACGCGGAAACAGGCGATTACAACGCGGCCATCCGGTCCTATCAGCAGGCTATCAAGCTGACGCCGCAGTATTTCTACCTGCCCTACAATCTGGGCTTGGTCTACCAGCGCATGAACCGGCGCAAGGAAGCGGAAGCGGCGTACAAGAAGGCGATCAGCCTTTCGCCCGATTCCGCGGAACCGTACAATGCCATGGGTTCGCTGAAGGCTTCGACAGGCAAAGCCGCCGACGCCGAGAAATTCTATAAGACGGCGCTATCGAAGAACGAAGGATTGCTGCCCGCAAGAGAAAATCTGGCGCAACTGATTTCGCAGAAACAGGGTCGCATCGACGAAGCGATCGCGCTGTGGCGCGAGAATCTGAAGCGGCAGCCGGATTACCTGCCTTCCCGCCTGAGCCTCGCCGCCGCCCTCGAAAGTAAGGGTGACGCAGCAGCCGCTGTAGTGGAGTACCGCGCGATTGTAGCCGCGCAGCCGAGGTATCTGGCGGCACGTTTGGCGCTGGCGGGCGTGCTTCAGAAGTCCGGCGACGCGGAGGGGGCAGCCGTGGAGCTGAAGGCGGCGCTCGCGCTCGAGCCTGCAAGCTCCATGGTTTTCGAGCGCATCGGGGACGTGGAAAGGGCGCGTAATCGCACGGCGGAAGCAGCCGCCGCGTACGAATCGGCTCTCAAGAACGCGCCGGATAATCAGGTGCGGAAGCGGATACGGAACAAGATGAAAGGCGCCGGCACGTCTTCGGCGAAACGGTAGCGCCGTGATCAACTTGAAATGTGGCGTAGGTCAGGCAGGTGGTGATGGTGAGGCACGTGGTCAAGCTGGGGCATGTGGGGCAGGCCATCGTCGTGTGTGGCCTGCCTTCCGGGCGCTACTTATCGGGATGCTCGCCCTCGCCGGTCCGGCAGCGGCGCAAACGGCTCCTATGGACGGGCAGACTTTCGCGATTCTAGTAGGGGTGTCGGAGTTCCAGAATCTTCCCCGTGAGCAGTGGCTTCAATACGCCCATGCGGACGCCGAGACTTTCGCCAAGCTCCTGAAGAGCCCTCGCGGCGGCGCGGTATCCCCCGAGAACATCGCTCTGATGACGAACAAGGATGCCACGACCCAGGCTGTCCGTAAGGCGTTTGACACCGTCAAAGGGCGGGCCGGAAAGAAGGATACGATCATTGTGCTGATCGCCGGTCACGGCGCGGTCGAGAGCGCGGGCGACCGGGCGGCGTACATCCTCACCAACGATAGCGACCCGCAGGACATGAAGAAGACGGCCCTGCCGATGGCTGAAATCCAGACGTTTATCGGCGAGGGTCTTTCGAAGGTAGCTCGCATGCTGGTCTTCGTGGATGTGTGCCGCGCAGGCAACATCGGCTCGATAAGCAATGCGGCCGTAAACGGCGTCGTCGAGAAACTGGGCGACGCGGAGGGCGAGATTCTCGGATTGATGGCCAGCCGGCCGAGGGAAGTGTCGTACGAAGGACCGGAGTTTGGCGGCGGCCACGGCGCCTTCAGCTACTTTCTGCTCAAGGCGCTGAGCGGCGAGGCGGACAAAGACGGCGACAAGATCATCACGGCAAGCGAAGTCATCGACTACGTCCAGCAGAACGTGAAAGACGCGACCAGGGACCGCCAGCATCCTCGCGAGTTCGGCACGCTCGACAACAGCACGGTGATGTCGGACGCGAACAAGCCCGGGATCGACCTCTCCCGCTAGGCTTCCTCCGAATTTCCGATTTACAAAGTTTTACGGCTATCGGCCTCGTCCGCGTCGTCTTTTAGTTGTGAAACGAATCTCCTTTCTTGTAATGTTGGCGCTATGCGCCGGCATTCCTTCGCTGTTTGCCCAATCCGGCGGTTCCATTCTCGGTACGGTCTCCGGCTTCAGGCCCGAGGATGCCGCGATCGAAGTCAAGACGGATAAGGACGTCGTGACTGCCGTCAAGATAGCCCCCGGCACGATCGTCCAGAAGGTAACGCCAGGCGAGAAGGATCTCAAGAACGCAGTCGTCATCAAACCAACGGATCTGGCCGCGGGCGACCGCGTACTCGTACGGTTCGCGCCGGGCTCTGAAGAAGCCCTGCGAATTGTGGTGATGCCGGCAGCCGAGATAGGCAGGAGGAACGAGGCGGACCGGCAGGATTGGCAGACGCGCGGCCTCGCGGGAGTGGTAGCCGCGAAGAAAGGCAATGAGATCACGCTTCGGATGCGGTCCTTCCAGAGCGAGATCACCGGCACGATCAACGTGAACGAGAAAACGTCCTTCCGCCGTTACGCTCCGGACTCGGTTAGTTTCTCCGATGCGAAGGCGAGCGCGTTGGCGGAGGTCTCGGTTGGCGACCAGCTTCGCGCGCGCGGCGAAAAAAGCCCGGATGGCATGAAGGTGGCCGCCTCCGATGTCGTCTTCGGAACCTTCATCACGAAGGCCGGCACGATTACGGCGATCGACACCGAAAAGAAAGAAATCACGATTAAAGACCTGGCGACAAACAAGCCTCTCACGGTGAAGTTGGCTGTGGATTCGCAGCTCAAGCGCATGCGCGATTTTGGAGCGATGCCGGGAGGAATTGCCGGAGGAATGCGAGGGCCGGGCGGACCGCCGGCCGGGGGCCCGCCAGCCGGTATGACGGGCCGGGGCGGACCCGGAATGGGCGGCCCGCGCGACATCTCTCAGATGATCGAGCGGATGCCTCCCGCGACACTCGAAGATCTGAAGGCCGGAGAATCCATCGTCGTATCGAGCACGAAAAGCGCGGGGAACGGGTCGATTACCGCGATCATGCTGCTCGGGAACGCCGAGGGCTTGATTCGCATGGCGGCGGCGCAAGCGCCCGGCGGTCAGCGGGCAAACGGCGGAAATACCGGAATAGACCGCCTGAGCGGCATGGGCGGCATTGGTGGCGGAATGAGCGGAGTCAGCGGCGGAATGGGCGGATTTGAACTGCCCGGATTGATCCCCTGACTCGCGCCGGCAAAAAGGAAATAAATCTTATGAGAACCCTACGATCAATCTTAACGGCCGCCCTGACTCTCGGTCTGTACACCGGTCCGGGCTGGGCTCAGACGCCCGCGGCGCCCGCCCTCCGAGGCGCCGTCACGGACCCCTCTGGCGCATCTGTTCCCGGCGCGCTCGTGCAACTCCGCAGGCCTGGCACAGACCAGCGCGTTCTGACAGACGCCCAGGGACAGTATGCGTTTCCGGTCTTGCGGCCCGGGAAGTATCAACTCCGCGTCATCGCCAAAGGCTTCACGGTGGTTCAGCGACGCGACTTCGAAATTACCCCCGCCACAACCTTCGACGTGCAATTGACAATCGAGGCGGAGGCGCAAGTCATCAACGTCGAAGACGAGGCAAACAACGTCGACGTCGACCCCTCGTCGAACGGCGGCGCGCTCGTCTTAAAGGAAAAGGAACTGGCCGCGCTCTCCGACGATCCGGACGAGCTCGAACAGCAGTTGCAGGCGATGGCTGGACCGTCCACGGGACCGAACGGCGGCCAGATCTATATAGACGGCTTCACCGGCGGCAAACTGCCCCCAAAGGCTTCCATTCGCGAGGTGCGCATCAACTCAAATCCATACGCGCCCGAGTATGACCGGCCCGGTTTCGGACGCATCGAAATCCTCACGCGCCCCGGCACGAGCAACATCCGCGGCCAAGCCTTCGTCCAGTACAACAAGGAGGCGCTGAATTCACGCAGCCCTCTGCTCGCGCAGTCGCAGAGGCCGCCTTACCAGACGCGGTTCTACGGGTTCAACCTCAGCGGCCCCATCAAAAAGCAGAAGGCTTCTTTTGGATTCGACCTCGAGCGCCGCTCGATCAACGAGAATGCCTTCATTCTCGCCACTACCCTCGATAGCAATCTAAACGAGGTGAACGTCAACCAGGCGATTCTGACGCCCCAGGTTCGCACCACGGTCAGCCCCCGGCTCGACTACGCCTTCAACGCGAATAACACGATGGTTCTCCGCTATCAGAATACTCGTTCCGCGCAGGACAACGAGGGCGTTGGCAATTTCAGCCTCCCGTCGAAGGCCTACAATCAGACCGATTCGGAGAACGTATTGCAGGCCACCGAAACCTCCATCATTGGAACAAAGGCCATCAACGAAACCCGGTTCCAGTACATGCGCTCGAATCTCGGGAAGCTCGGAGACAACTCCATTCCAGCGCTCAACGTACAGGGCGCGTTCGATAGCGGCGGAGCGCAAGTCGGCGATTCGTACCATCTGGCAAAGCGTTTCGAGTTGACCAACACCACCACGTACACGCATGGTCCGCACACCGTCAAATGGGGAGCGCGGCTGCGCCAGTCGTTCACCGATGATCTGTCCGTCAGCAACTTCGGCGGCAGCTATGCCTTCTTCGGAGCAGTAGGGCCCGCGCTCGACGCGATCAATCAGCCGACCGGCGAAACCATCCAACTCTCGGCGCTCGAGCGTTACCGGCGCACGCTGCTCTTCAGCCACGCGGGGTACTCCGCGGCGCAGATTCGCGCTCTCGGAGGGGGCGCGTCCCAATTCAGTCTTGCCGCGGGCATGCCTCTCGCCAACGTGGATCAGTTCGACGCGGGACTATTCGCGAGCGACGATTGGCGGGTGCGGCCCAATCTCAACCTGAGCTACGGAATTCGCTACGAAGAGCAGACTAACCTTGGAGATCGCGCCGACTTCGCGCCGCGCGTAGGCTTGGCGTGGGGAATCGGCGGAGGCAGCGGCAACGCGGTAAAGACGGTTCTGCGAGTTGGGGCCGGCGTCTTCTACGACCGCATCGCTGAGAGCGTCACGCTCCAAGCCCTCCGTTTCAATGGCACGGCCCAGTTGTCGTACCTGATTCAGAATCCCGATTTCTTTCCGGCCATTCCGTCCCTCAGCTCGCTCGCCGGGAGCCAGCAGCCGCAGCAATTGCAGCTTGTCGACAGAACGCTCGCCTCGCCTCGCAACTATCAGACAAGCGTGGGTATCGAGCATCAGTTCAATCAATACTTCCGGCTTAGCGCGCAGTACATCGGCAGCCGCGGCGTTCACTTGCAGCGCTTCCGAAACATCAATGCACCGCTCGACGGTTCTTATCCTTACGGAGACCGTCAACTTCGCTTGCTGACTGAATCGACCGGGTTCAGCCGCACAAATCAGATCGTTATCAGCCCCAACCTCAACTACAAGAAGATCTTCCTGTTCGGTTTCTTCTCGCTCGGATACGGTAAGAGCGATGCCGAAGGCATTCCCGCCGACCCCTACAATCTGCGTGCGGAGTGGGGGCCGTCCGGTTTCGCCGACGTCAGGCGGCGGTTCATTCTGGGCACCAACCTGCCCTTGCCGCTTAAGTTCAGCGTCAGTCCTTTTATTTCGGCAAGCAGCGGCCAGCCGTACAACATCACGACGGGACGCGATACGAATGGCGACGGCTTCACGAGCGAACGCCCTTCGCTCCTCGCGGCCGCCGGAGCGTCCGACTGCCAGGGCGGCAGCCTTGTTTATGAACCGGCGTTCGGGTGTTTCAACTTGAATCCGACCGCGGGCACGGCGATCGGCCGCAATTCGGCGCGCGGACCGGGTAACTTCAGCCTCAACCTGCGCCTCTCCCGCTCTTGGGGCTTCGGCAGTAAAGGTGAATCCGCACCCGTGGATGGCGGACCCCCTCCTGGCGCCGGTGGTCTTCGCGGACCGGAAGGCGGAGGGGGTCGGGGACCGGGCGGGGGCGGACCGCCCATGGGAATGGGAGGCGGAGGCGGTCGGGGGTTTGGCGGACGTGGGGGCCCGGGCGGCGGATTCGGCGGCAGCACGGGCAAGAAGTACGGAATTACGCTTAGCGTATCGGCGCGAAACGTGCTAAATCACGTGAATTATGCGCCTCCGAGCGGCGATTTGTCCTCGCCTTTCTTCGGTGAATACCGCAGTCTGGCCGGCTTCGGGCCGTTCGGCGGCGCCAGCACGTATAACCGGAAGGTAGACATCCAACTGAGATTTACGTTTTAATCGGAGCATCATGATCACCAGACGCACTTCCTTGCTCTTGGCTCTCGGCGCGCGGGCTTTCCCATCGTGGGCCGCGGCGAAAGAATTCTGGATTGCGAAGAAGCCGGCCGATTGGTCGGACAGCGACGTCCAGCAGATGCTCAGCAGATCGCCTTGGGCCAAGGAGGCGATGGTGTCGTTCAATCCGGCCCAGGTGGGCGGCGAAGGCCCGGGTGGCGGCAGGGGCGGCCGCGGCGGAGCCGGGGGAGGAATGGGCGGACCCGGCGGGATGGGTGGAGGTCGAGGCATGGGTGGTCAGGGCATGGGCGGGCCGGGCGGCGATCCTGGAGGTCCCGGCGGGCGCGCCGGCGCCGACACGGGCGACCCGGATGTGGGCATGCGGCCTCCCCAGTTCAGAGCGCTGGTTCGCTGGGAGACGGCGCTGCCCGTGACCGAAGCGACGCGCAAACAGCCGCCCGCCGAAGCGGCGGAGTTTCACATCATCAGCGTTGGCGGAATGCCGATGATGGGCGCGGGACGGCGCGGCCGAGGTGGAGCGGAGGGACCGGTTGACGAAACGGAGCGCCGGCGGGAGATGCTCGAACGCATGAAGGAGTCGACGCAGCTTCAGCGCAAGGGCAAGGACCCCATCTACCCCGCGCAGGTTGCCCAAGCCCAGGGTGGCCTGATCTTCTCGTTCGCCCGCGACTTTCAGCCCATCAAGCTGGAGGACAAAGAAGTCACGTTCCTATCGAAGGCTGGGCCGCTGGAATTGAAGGTGAAGTTCCCGCTCAAGGACATGGTTTACAACGGTCAACTGGCGCTCTGAGCTTCTGTTCGGAGCCGCCGCGGCCATCGCGCCGTCCTGAAGGCTGCTCGGGAAGGCTGCGGACAGGGATAAATGGCCCGCATCGCCCTGCGCCAGACACTGACGTAGCCGCTGCGTCTTATGTTCCGTTCAGGCAGGCCTTCGAGCTCCCGATTCGCGATTCGGCGGGTACGGAAGTCTACCGGCGGTCTGGGGACGTCGAATTCAGTCCGGGTGAGAAAGACCGGGTCCGGTTCCGGAACTGCCTGTTGGAAAGCATATGCAGAAGCTTCGCTCGTAACCATCGAGCCGTGCTCCTTCCTGGTGACGGCCGGCTTCGAGGTTCGATAGCGCCGGCTCCGGACAAACCAACCAGCACTTCACTGCGAATGGCCGTAAGAAGCGCAAGAAACGATGGCGGGCGGAGTCACATTATGAAGCGGAGTCACCTTATGAAAATGACCTTACCCTGTAATATGTCCAGAGCGGCAACGCGCAGCGGCGGCCGGAACGATACGGCAGCGCAAAGCCATTTGCCGAGGAGTGCCGTGCGCCAAGGACCACTGCTCGATCTTCTGGCGATCCACGGCCGAAAGGGAGCATGCTTGGCCCATGCCTACTAGAAATTCAGCTTCATCGAGATCTGGATGAACCGCGGCAAATTGCTCTGGTCCATCGCCCCGGCGATGCGGCCGAAATTACCGCTGTTCGCGTCGGTGATCGGGCCGTTGAAAAACTGCGGCGTGTTGGTGGCGTTCAGGAAGTCGACCCGAAATAACAAATTGATCCGTTCGGCGATCTTGTTGTTTTTGATGATCGAGACGTCCAGATTGTCGATCGCCGGCTTCCTGACCGAAGCGATGCGTGTCGACCACGTCTGGAAAGTAAACGGCTGCCTGACGGTCCAAACCGGCTGCTCGCTGCCTACGCAGCCGCGCGTCGAACCGTTGGGAAGTTGCGTGCAGGTATTGAACCAGCGGTCGAGATTGCGGCCGGAAAGCCTTGGGTCGGCTCCCGTCGCCGCGGCATTTCCGGGAAAATTCATGGGCTGTCCCGCCTGCAATCTCGCGATCGCGCTTACTTCCCAACCGCCGATAATCCGCCCAATAGCGGGATGAAGGGAAGAGCCGAACTTCTTGCCTTTGCCGAAAGGCAGTTCGTACAGTCCGTTAAGCTGGACGTTCTGCGGAATGTCCCATACGGCAATGACCTTTTCGAGTTCACTGTCCTGCGCATTGGCGTAGCTCGTGCGATCCATGGTCTTCGAATTTGTGTAGGCTGCGCTAAAGTTCAGACCGCTCGAAAGGCGCTTGTAGATCATCAACTGGAAGCTGTTGTACGCGGAAGTGCCTTCAGCCCGGTTCAACTCGGTAATGCCCGTAAACTGGATAAAGGGCCGCAACAACTGCTGCTGCTGCACGGTCGCGCCATTCAGCGCGGTTCCCGGAAGCAGCCCGGCAAGGGGATTCGGCACGTTTCGCGTCAGGTCCGCCGCGCCGCGGGCGAAGGCTTCGCGCGGAATTTCATTGATGGGCTTCGCGACCGAAAGACCTCGAATCCGGCTGCCCACGTAGGCTGCGGAAAGTAGGAACTGGCCCGGCAGCTCCCGCTGCACTTCAAAGGAAAACTGATGCGTCCAGGGAACAACTCGCGTTGGGTCGGAAACGTTGAAGCCGTTTCCGAGGAAGGTCGCAAGCCCGAGCGAGTTGCCGACGGGCTGCAATATGCCGTCCGGGAACGGATTCGTGAGCACGTTCTGGGGAACTCCAGTGCGAATCGAGGTCACCATCGGCGTCCGCTGAGAGAAGCCGGGGGCCGCACCCGGATCGTCGAACGTCTGGGCGTAGATCAGTCCGTATCCGCCGCGCAGAACGGTCTTGTCATTCAGATGGTATGCCGCTCCGAAGCGGGGACCGAAGTTGTTCCAGTCGCGATCGAAAATTCCGCGATCATTGCCTCCCTGACCGGCGAACCTCAGTCCGCCCTTCAGGTTCACCCCTGGGACCTTCAGCGGGCTGGGCGATTCCATGTCGAATCCTCTGGTGAGGGAATTAAAGCGATCCGTCAAAGGTCCCAGAAAATCCCACCGCAGCCCGAAATTGAGCTTCAATTTCGAAGTTACACGGATATCGTCCTGAACGAAAACCGAGAAGAGACGCTGCTGCCTTGCGAGCTGAGTATTGATGTCAATCCCCCCGCTACCAGGCGTTCCGAGCAGGAACGATGCGATGGGGTTACCGGATCCAGGTTCGGTACTCAGAGGATTCCGTCCGGTGAAGCCCTGGTCGAAATTGAAGAAGCCGGCCCACAGGCCCGGATTCCGGATGTAGGCGCGCTGCAGCCTGAACTCCGCCCCGGTCTTCACGCTGTGGCGTCCGGCGTTCTTGGAAAGCGATCCCTGGAAGGAATTGGTCTGTCCGATGGGATCGTTGTTCGTCGGGCTCGATCCGGCGCCCGAGTAATTTCCGCCCCAGTCGAACCGCGGAAACCACGCGACGGCCTGGCTTGCGAACTGCTGGGAGAATCCCATGCCGGTGAGGTTTGCGCCCGCGCCGATGGAACTTCCGCTCTGTCCCAGAAACCGCGACAGGCCCAGCCGGAAATCGAGTACCGAGCTCGGGCTCAGCGTGCGGGTCAGTTGAATCGTGGCACTATGGTTCTCGCGCTTAAAGGGCGTGTTCCCGCTTGTTTCAGCCGGATTGATGGTTGACGTGGTCGAGTAGATGAAGCCGCGCTCCTCGGCCAACGCGTTGCGTGAATAGCGAACGAACATGCGCGTGCTTTCGCTCAAGTTGTAGTCGACGCGGCTTGAGTATTCCGGGAAGAAGTCCGTAAACTTTCGCGTGCCGCCGGTCGAAACGAGGTTGCTTAATTGAGTGATCGAATTTCCGGGCACGTTGCCGAGCGGAATGAGGCCAAGCACGTTCCTGGCGATCGGACTGATCCGGTTCCCTGGAATCCGGTTGCCTGGGAAGGCGTCGCGGAGAAGGGTCCCGCCTGGCCCGTCCCGCGTGGTGAATGGATCGTAGATGGTCTGGACCTGAAGGTTTCCGGCGGCGTCGCGCGCGAAGTAGGTCTGCGAAAAATCGCCGTCCTTTTGCAGTTGCGTGGGTACTGAAGTCGCGAAAGGATCGGGAATGACCTGGCGGATATTCTCGTACGAAAACGCAAAGAACAGCTTGTTCTTGAGGATGGGTCCGCTGACGTCGCCGCCGAAGGTGTTGATGTGGGACGAGGAGCGTTCAATGCCGTTGCGGTTCGAATTGAAGGTGTTGGCGTTGAGCCGGGTGTTCTGGAGGAACTCGAAGAGCGAACCGTGCCACTGATTTCCACCGCTCTTGGTGACGACGTTGACGACGCCGCCCGTGGTCCATCCATACTGGGCGTCGTAGCTGGTGGTCTGGACCTTGAATTCGGCTGTGCCCTCGGCGGGCGGCACGTAGGCCACGGACCCGGCGCGGGTCAAATTCGACACGCCGTCGATGAGCACTTCGTTACCTGAAGGGCGTCCGCCGCTAATCGCCATGCCGGATGATCCGGCGATGTCGAAAGGACGCAGGCGCTGGACCGCCGCCGTGACCGCGACGCCAGGCGCGGACCACGCTTGCGCGAAAATGTTCCGGCCTTGCAGCGGCGTGTTCAGCACGCGCTTCGATTCGATCGTAAGTCCGCGATCCGCGGATTCCGTTTCAATGAGCGCCGTGCCGGCGGCCACGGTGATGCTCTGCGTCGTTTCGCCGATCGCCAGCGCGATGTCGGCGACGCCGCGCTCCGCCACCTGAAGGTTTACGCCTTCGCGCACGGACTTGCGGAAACCGGTCTTCTCCACCGTGATTACATAGGCGCCCGGAGTGAGAAAAGACAGTTGATACGAACCATCCTCGGCTGACATGGAAGTGGCGATTGCGCTGGTGGCGAGCATCCTGGCTTCGATCTTTGCGCCGCCCACGGCCGCACCGGATGGATCGGTAATGCGGCCGCTCAGGGTCGCGCGAAACTCCTGCGCCGCAAGCGGCAAGTACGCCAGTACGGCAAAAACTGCGAGTAACCGCTTCTTCATGGAAGACTCCCTTTCCCGGTGAAACGAGTGCGACGATTGTATCATTTTCGCGTGACGATTTTATGTCGTCCGCGGTCCGGCGGTTGAAGCTGGCGGCCGGTTTGGCGATTCGGCGCTCCGCGGCTTTCCGACGACCGCTCGCACTTCGCGGTCACCGGTCCCGGGTCCAGTCCGCGGCTTCCGGAGCCGGCTCGCGGCGCCCACGGGCCTCTCCCTCACACTTCCCGCAGGCGCTCCGCGGCTGTCTCAGGCGTTACGTCACGCTGCGGCATTCCCAGCATTTCAAAGCCGACCATGAATTTCCGCACTGTTGCCGACCGCAGCAAAGGCGGATAGAAGTGAGCGTGAAGATGCCATTCCTCGTGCGGTTCGCCGTCGGTCGGCCGTTGGTGAAAGCCCATGGTATAGGGGAACGGCGCGTCGAACAGCCGGTTGTAACGGACCGTGATCGCGATCAGAATATCCGCCAACCCGTCCCGCTCCGAATCGCTCAACTTGTCCATCGCAGTGACATGGCGCTTTGAGAGCACGAGCGTCTCGAACGGCCATACCGCCCAGAACGGCACAAGGGCGGCGAAGGATTCGTTTTCACACACCAGCCGCTCGCGGGCCCGGACTTCGAGCGCCAGATAGTCGCACAGGAGGCAGGTGCCTTTTTCGAGTAGGTATGCCCCCAGCCGGCCGCACTCTTTCGCGACCTCGGTGGGAGGCTCCTCAGTCGCCCAGATCTGCCCGTGCGGATGCGGATTGCTCGCTCCCATCATCTCGCCGCGATTCTCAAAGATCTGCACATTGCGGATAAAATCGCGTGAGCCAAGATCCACGTACCGTTCGACCCACGCGTCTACGATTCGACGAACTTCCGGAGCCGCCATGTCCGCGAGCGCAAGGTCGTGGCGCGGCGAGAAGCAGACCACTTCGCAGATGCCGCGCTCGGTGCGGGCGACGATCAGGCCGCCTTCGTTCCCGGACTGAGCGGGCGTCGAAGCGTGAAGGGCCGCGAAATCGTTCTCGAAGACAAAGACGCCTGTGTACGGATCGTTGCGGCGGCCCGCCGCCCTTTCGTTTCCGGGACACAGGTAGCACTTAGGGTCGTGGTGAGGCCTCGGCGCAGCCGCTTGCGTTTCCACCTGCCCCTGCCAGGGCCGCTGCGCGCGGTGCGGAGAAACCAGAACCCATTCTCCTGTCAGCGGATTGTAACGCCGATGGGGCGCCGCCTGCCAATTGGACATGTGCGTAGAATCTAGCGTATAATACAGCGTAACGAATCGCCCCGGTTTCGTCACGATTTAGGCGGGAGGAGATTGGTGTCTATTCGCTGCTGGTATGGCGTCGTGTTCGCGGGAGTCCTGTCCGCGGCCGATCCAGGATGTCCGGCTTATCCGAGAGAACGGCGTGAGGCGGACCTGACTCGCCGCGAGATCGAGACTGCCGCGCGGAACTTCGCGGCCGGCCGCCCTAAGCCGTCAAATCGACGCAAGGCGCAAAGCGCCAATCTGATCGACGATTTCATTTTCGGCAAGATGGCCGCCGACGGAGTGGTTCCGGCGCCAGAGGCAAGCGATGCCGAGTTTCTACGCCGGGTTTCGCTCGATCTGACGGGCCGCATTCCCACTGCGGAACAGGTAGAGCAGTTCTTACAGGACGACAATCCGTCGAAACGGGGGAAGCTGAT
Organism: Candidatus Sulfopaludibacter sp. SbA3; assembly: GCA_945893365.1. Taxonomy (GTDB): domain Bacteria; phylum Acidobacteriota; class Terriglobia; order Bryobacterales; family Bryobacteraceae; genus SYKU01. The sequence goes on from CAMDED010000035.1 coordinate 30,814, forward strand.
CGATTCGCTGATCGGCTCGGACGGCTACGTGGATTATTGGACCCTGTTCTTCGGCAATCACTTTGAGATCACCAGCCGCTATTACAACTACATTGGCCTGCCTGGCCGCAACCTGTTCCACGAATACCTGCGCGATTTCGTAAAAAACGACCGTTCCTGGGCCGACCTTGCGCAGGACGTGATTACTTTAGCCGGCAACAACGATCAGTCGGCTCCGCTCAATTTTCTTGCCCGGGGCATTCAGCAGGGCGACCCAATTCAGGATACCTGGGATTTCCTCACGGACCGGGTCACGGTGAAATTCCTGGGGGTGAAGACGGAGTGCGTTTCCTGCCACGACGGGCGCCGCCACCTGGAACCAATCAACTTGTATCTGACCCAGCGCCGTAGGGAGCAGTTCTGGCGGCAGTCGGCGTTCTTCTCGCGGATGAGTCTGAACATCTTCGCCGTCGACGCGTTCGGCCAGCAGAACCGCGTCGCGGTCGGCGACCGGCCGAGCGGCGGCTACCAGACGTCAGTGGACCCGTCGAGACCAGGTCCACGGCCGTCGCGTTCCGGCGGGCCCTACGCCGCCGCCTACATGTTGACCGGAGAACAGCCCGCGAATGGAAACTGGCGCGGAGAACTGGCGCGCATCATGACCGGCGACAGGCAGTTCGCGCGCGCGGCCGTGAACTACGTTTGGGCGCATTTTTTCAACGCCGGTATCGTGGACCCGCCCGATGGCTGGGATCTGTTGCGGCAAGACCCCGCCAATCCGCCACCCGCGCCGTGGGCCATTCAGCCGAGCCATCCCGAACTTCTGGAAGCTTTGGCCGATGAGTTTGTGAAAAGCAACTTCAGTTTCCGCAGGATCCAGCGGCTGATCGTCGAATCGAACGCCTATCGGCTGTCTGCCCGGTACCCCGGCGAGTGGAAACCCGAATACGGGCGCTACTTCGCGAAAAGACTTCCCAGGCGGTTGTCGGCGGAGGAGATTTACGACGCCGTCGCCGACGCCACCATGACGGCAGTGCCCATGTTCGTTGAAGGCTTCGACAAGCCGCTGACGCGCGCCGTGCAGTTACCCGACCCGAGCGAGCCGAGAACCAATTTTAGCATCACGAGTTTTCTAAGTCAGTTCGGACGCGGCGATTGGTGGACAAACGTTCGCAGCGAAAGACCGACCGTCTTGCAGGTGCTGTATTTGATGAACGACTCTCAGGTGAACTACCGCATGCTGGCGGGCGCGAATGGGGTATTCAACACGCGGGTTGGGGCGTTGATGCAGGCCCCCCTCGACGACAGGCAGGCAGCGACGCAGTTGTTCCTGGCGACGCTCGGACGTTTTCCCTCCGACGACGAGTTGCGGATTGCGGCCCGGGCTCCCGGCGCCTCTCGCGAAACCTGGCTTTCGGACTTGCAGTGGGCGCTGGTCAACAAGCTGGATTTCATTTTCAACTACTGAGGCGGAAGAGTATGAGCGGAAACCGACGAGTATGAGCAAATGTTGCGGACCCATGAAACTTACGCGCCGCGATCTGCTGGCGCAGGCAGCCTCGTTCGCCGCGTTGACGGCGGCCGCGCGGCGGAGCGACGCTCAGGTGGTGGCGGGGAACGTGCGGCCCAGAAACACGGCGAAGGCTTGTATCTTCATTAATCTGGCTGGCGCTCCAAGCCATCTGGACACGTTCGACGCGAAGGACGGACCGTGGAATCCGCCAGACGCGGATATCCGCGGATACTCTGGCGGGATGACGCTTTCGCGAACCATGTTTCCTGGACTATCGGGAATCACGAGCGATTTACTATTCCTGCGCTCGGTCCAAAGTTGGGAAGCGGCTCACGAGCGTGGGCAGTTTTACATGCAGACGGCGCACCCGTCGAACCCGGCATTCGTCGCCGAGACCCCGCATCTGGGCGCGGTGACCGGCCTCGAAAAAAGCGGCGGCGGTCCTTTGCCACCCTTCCTGACGCTGAACGGAAGCCCGGGCGCGTTTCAGGGCGCGACCTTCCTGAGCGGGAAAATGGAACCGCTTGGCGCCCCGGCGAACGCCGGCGGGCTGAATACGATCGAGCACAATAGCAACTTCTTCGGCGCGCAAAGCCAGTCGAGGTTTGACGCGCGATTCAAGCTGATGGAGCAACTGGACCAGCCGCTGCGTTCAGCCCCGCCAGACAAGCTGATGGCGAACCACGCCGAATTCTACGCCGCGGCAAGGGGGTTGATGTACGACCCGGCGATCAGCGCCGTGTTCCGGTTCACGGCGGACGACGATGGGCGATACGGAAGTACGGGATTCGGGCGATCGTGCATCGTGGCTCGAAATGCGATCCGGGCGAAGAACGGAACTTCGTTCGTGAACATCAATCTGGGAGGCTGGGACACGCACTTTCAGATGTTCGACCGGGGATACAACGGGAACATCTACAATCTCTGCAACGACCTCGACCGCGGCTTGAGCACGCTTGTGGAGGACCTGAAAGCGAGCGGCGATTTCGCTTCCACCCTAATTGTGGCAATGGGCGAGTTCGGCCGCACACCCGGAGAATTGAACGTCCGCGGAGGACGCGACCATCATAAGTTCGCGATGTCCGTTGCCATGCTCGGCGGAGGCGTGCGCGGAGGCCGGGTCATTGGAGCGACCGATTCCGAGGGTGATCGAATCGAAACTCCCGGCTGGAGTCAGGATCGTCCCATCGTCATGGAGGACCTCGCTGCGACAATCTATTCGGCGCTGGGCATCAACTGGACGAAGAGCATCACGGACACGCCCTCGGGCCGCCGCTTCGAATATGTGCCGTACGCAACCGAGGGTCGGTATGCCCCCGTGGATGAAGTGTTCGGATGAGGAACGCTTTCACACTTGCGGCGGTTGCGTCGCTATCCATCTCGTGCGTATTTGCGCAAGGGCCGGCGCGCGATCTCTACATCTCCGCGCCCGCGCCCATTATCGTGAGCGGGGACCGGGCGCAGCTTCTGGCGACTTCTCGCGACGCGCAGGGAACGGCCAGACCGAATGACACGTTTTCCTGGAGCTCGAACGCGCCTGAGGTGCTGAGCGTCGATTCGAGCGGCATGGCGACTGCGAACGGCGTTGGAGTGGCGATCATCACGGCCTCAACCACGACGAACGTGCGCGGCGCGCTACGCCTGGAGGTCGCGCCGATGCGGATCCGCATGACGCCGGCTTCGGGGCAGATGTTCGTCGGCGATGCGCTTCCATTCCGCGCCGAGGCGCTCGATGTCAATGGAGAGCCTATCCCCAACGTGACGTTCACATGGCAACTCACCGGGGCGAACGGTTTTCAGACCAACGCCGGCAGTTTGTCGCGCGACGGGAAACTGTCGGCGCTCGGGCTCGGTCTGTTCACCGTGCGGGCAATCTTGACGATTCCGGGGTTGCCCTCCGGGCCTTTCCTCAATCAATTCGTCGGTCTCGCTCGTATCGAGGCGAAGCGCAGGCCGGAGTTTCGGCTGACCCGATTGTTGACGAGCGAACGCGTGCGCCCTTCTTCGCAACTGAGACGGCTCCGCTACATGGCCGCGAACGAGGCGGGGCAGATCGCCGCGATCGGAACTTTGGACGGACTTTCGGAGGGATTGCTGTTGTGGGAAAACGGGCGATGGGATGTGCTTTTCTCTACCGGCATGCCAGGAAGCCAGGCGGGGACGTCGGTGAGAGGCCTGGACTACGTTTCCATGAATAGCAGGGGAGAGGTTCTGTTCCGAGCGGGGGAGGGGAACGGCTCCGGCGCGATCATGCTCGCTTCGCGGAGCGCGGCCAGGATTGTGTTCATGGGAGGCCAGTCGGCGGGCGAGCTCGAGAATATCAACGGCATTGACCTTTCGCGGAAGTCTCTGAACGAGGCGGGCGATTTTGTTTTCCGCGCCAGTTACCGCTCCACCGGCTCGACCTTCAACAACCGGAGCGGCTTGTTCAAGGTCTCGGGAGGCGCTCTGCAGCCGGTCTGGTTGAGCGCGGATCCGCTACCTGGGTTGGGCGTGAACTATTTCTTCCGGGATAACTTCGGGATCGATGCGGAAGGGACGACCTATTTTCTAGCGGACGATGGGCGGAAGCGCGCGGTGTTTCGAGCCGACGGCTTTGGGCGTCCCGCCGTCATCCTTTCCAGCGGAGACAAGCTCGATGGCCTCACGATCCAGGATATCGACAATTTCACCGTCTCGCCATCCGGGGACGTGGCTTTTCGCGCCCTCATCGCGCAGCAACAGTCGCGGCTGGTGCGGATTGCGAAGGGCTCAACGGCCGTCCGGAGCCTGTCCTTGCAGAGGCTGGACGCGGTCTATTCCGCGAGTTCGGCCGGAGTGCTTTTCAGGGGAGAGGGTGGCAGGGGCAAAGGCCTATACCGGTGGCAAAACGGCGAACCGGTGGCGGTGGCGCTCGATTCGCGAATCGCGCCTAACGGCGAACCGCTGATGGAATCGTTTGATGCCGTGGCGGGCGCGTCCGGGCTGACGATCGTGCATGCGCGCACGGCAGACACGCCGTTTCTCGTGTTCAGCGCGGGGGGCCAATCGTCCGCGCTCTTCAGCTTTGGCGCCCGTATCAACGGATTCTCCAATATTTCAGTCGACACGTTCATTAGAGGCGATATGATGGGTCCGCCCGACCTTCGATTCGGCAACGGGGGCGGCATTTTCCAACTGGAGGGCCAGTCGCTCAATCCGCGCTTCGTTGTGGGCGACAACCTGCCGGGAGGCGCTACATTCCGCAATTACCAGTCGGCGGCTAAGTCGCCGTCGGGCGAGTTGTATCTCTCGGCGGACGACGGCATGTATCGAATGACGGGCTCGCGGCTGACCCGGGTTTTTGCGTATCCGGCTCAGTCGCAGGACAAAGTTCCTCTTTACGCGGCGTGGAATTTCGCCGTGAACGATGCAGGCGCGATCGTCTCCGAAAACTGGGCGGGGGATCACCCTCGCTTGAGCCTTACGGAAAGCGGCCGGACATTGACCCTGGCCGCAAGCGGACAGAACCCAAAGTACGTGACGCCGCTTCCATCGGGTGGAACGGTGGCGGGATGGCGAGACCCTGCGATCGATGCGGGCGGGCGCGTGATGGCCTTTCTTAGCGTAAGCGGGGGCCCGCAGGGATTTTTCCTTTACGCGGGTGACGTCTGGAAGCCGGCGCTGTTGATCAACAGCGCCGAGTTTGCGGGACAGGTGGTAACCGGGCTGGACAGTCTGCGCGCACGGGGGGAAAAATTCTACGCCCGTATTCAGTTCCGTTCCGGATCGCAGATGGTGGCCGAGTACGGGCCGGAAGGCTGGAAACCCTTACTCAGGCGCGGCGACGACGTCAACGGCGTTACGCTTCAGAACATCAACGGCTTTGATGTGAACCGCCGCGGAGATCTCGCGGTGATCGCTAACTTCAACGCCTATAACGGGATCGTGCTGTACGCGGACGGCGCGGCGCGGACGGTGCATCTGGGTAGCGAAACGGCAGCCGAGGGTGAATCGCTCACGGCATTCTGGGAGATCGAGTTGCGGGACGACCGGCGGATCTACTTTTTTGGAATCGATGCGGACGACTACGAGTATGTCTATGTGGCTGAACCGCTGCTTTAGCGTAGTGTGCGTAGCGGGCGCGGCACTCGCTTTGCTGAACGCGCAGACGGTCGAGGTGTCGGCGCCACGGACGTACGTGCTGGCCGGCAGGAGCGTCGCGCTTACGGCGCGAGCTTTGAACCCCGGCGGCGCGGCTGTTCGCGGTTTCAGCCCGGAGTGGCGGTCGATGAATCCGGAAATCGCCGAGGTCGATTCTTCGGGTATCGTCCGCGGTCTGCTTCCCGGCATTGCCGAGATCGAAGCCGGCCGGGGCAGTGTCGCGGGGCGGTTGCGCCTGTTGGTCTATCCCGCGGGAGTGGCGATAAAGCCCGAATCTCCGGCTCTTGCAATGGGAGAGCAGGTGACACTATCGGCAAGCGCCATGGACGCCGACGGGAAAGCTCTCGCAGACTTGCGATTCACGTGGTCGACCAGCGCGTCGAATGTGGTTTCGATTTCCGAAGGGGGCACGGCAAGAGCCGAAGCAATCGGTTCGGCGAACGTAACGGCCGCGCTCGCCGGCATGCCGCCCGAATACGACTTCAGCGCGCAGGTTCTGGTGACCGTGCGGGCGCGGCCGGAATATAGCGTGAAACGCCTTCTGTCGAGCGATACGGTGACGAGGCCGGTCATCGTCAAGACAATGGGTGAAATCGGTTACTCCGGAGGCGAGCGGATGGTTTTTCCTGCCGCTCTTTCGAATGGCGGGCAAGCGCTGCTGTCGTACTACCGGGGGCGAACCGGCATTCTAGCGTCCACCGGGCAGTGGCTCGATGCCGCGCAAGCCGGCATACGCGGCATCGGCAACGCTTCGGTTAATGAGAAAGGGGATGTTGTTACCGGTATCAATACCGTCAACCGCGGCACGTTCCTAACTTCGTTTCGCGACGGCCAACCCGTGTCTGCGCTACAGAACGCCTTTACCGGTCTCGGCTCGGCCAACGACCGGGGCGATCAGATTTACCGCCAGTGGACAGGGGGGAGTTGGCCGAGCCTTTTCTTCAAAGGCGCGGACGGCGTCGCGAAGAATGTACTTGACCCATCCGTGGACCTTCCCGGCTTCGGAAAAATCAACCACTTCAACGACCCGTTCCTTAGCGCCGGGGGCCAAGTCCTGTTCAATATCTACCCAGTGAATGGTAACCGCGCGGTTTTCGTGTGGGACGGCGTCGCCCTGAAAAAGATCTGGACTGCCGGCGAGCCAGTCGCGGGCACTTCCGGACTGTGGTTCGACGAGGCCCGCCAGTCGCTTGACGGCGATGTCTATTTCCGGCTTGGAGGCAACGGTTTCTGGGCGCTTGCGAGGTGGTCGAAAGGTGTCTGGAGCATCCCAAGCCGCTCCGTTGAGGGTGGACCCTCCAACGATGGCATGTTCGATTATCGCGGTGATTCGGCTCTCTTCTCCGGTTACGTGCAAGAGGGCAGGTTCCTGTTCCGGATAAAGAGCGGAACCACCGAGAGAGTGTTGAAGTTTGGACCGGCGGAGGACTGGCGGTCCATCGACCAGGCTCTTGTCTGGTCCGACGGCAGCATCGTGATAAGGGGGGCTACAAAGGACTCTGCCTCGCGAGTGGCTCGTATCAGCGGCGGCAGCGTAACCACTCTGATGGATAGCGGGACCAGTCTCGATCTGGCGGCCGCGACCGCCATTGTGTGGGACGGTCTGCCCAAGGGAAATACAGCGCTCGCGCCGTTGTTCGCGATACCAAGCGGAGGTTTGGCCCGTGTGCGGGCGAACGGCATAGAAATGATTGTAGGGCCCGGCGATTCCCTTCCGGGCGGCGCTGTCTCCAGTGTGGACGCCATCAACTCTTCCCGTAACGGCGACGTTTCTTTCGTGGCCAACCGGTCCGGCGGAGTCTCCGCGCATGTCTTACGCAACGGCGCTCTGGCCAAGATTGCCGACAGCAACGGGGAGACCATAGCCGGGGGACGTAAGGCTTGGTGGATCGGCTCGCCGACAGCGCTAAACAATAGAGGTCACGTTGTGTTCGGCGCTTATTTCGGTAACTGGGAAACGCTGCTACTGAGTCCCGGAGCGAAAGAGCCGCAATCGTTGTTCGGAACGAATTCGCCTGCACCCGGAGGCGGCATTTTCGGGTGGATCGACGACGCTGCCGTGGACGAAAACGGACGCGTCGCCATCACTTCCTGGGCATCGATAGCATCGCGCGCCGTGTTCCTCTCCGAAAACGGGCAGGCGAAGCGGATACTATCGGTTGGTGATAAGGATCCGCAGGGCAGAATCCTGAGAGACGTGTATCGCCTTCAAGCTACCGGCGACCGGTTCCAGGCGCGGGTGAGTTACGGAGGCCCACCGGAAGTTGCCGAATACGCGGGCGGGGTCTGGCGGACCCTTGTCGCCGCGGAACAGAACTCGTTGGGGCTGACGTTTTGGACGCTGCTTGGTGATGGACGTTACTCGTCGAACACGGCCGGCGATACGCTCTACGGAGGGAACGGCCCCGACGGGCAGTACTTAGTGCTGCGCCGGAAGGACGGGCGCGAAAGCATCGTGGCAAGCACACGCGAGCGGCTTTCGAGCGGAGACTGGATCAATTCGCTGGTGGATTGGAGCCTATCGGAACAAGGCGACGTATTCTTTACGGCTACGTCCCCGGATGGGTTGCGAGACCGGACTCTGCTGTATCAGGCAACGCCGGCGCGGTAGCAAGCCTTTCCTGTTGCTGCGCGGCGAGATCGAGGGCCACGTCGACAATCATGTCTTCCTGCCCGCCCACCATTCTGCGTTTGCCAAGTTCCACCAGAATCGCGCGCGTATCCACGCCGTAACGCTTCGACGCGGTTTCGGCGTGGCGAAGGAAGCTGGAGTATACGCCCGCGTAGCCGAGCGACAGAGTCTCGCGATCGACGCGCACCGGACGGTCCTGAAGCGGACGAATCAGATCCTCGGCGGCGTCCATGAGCGCGAACAAGTCGCAGCCGTGGTTGTAGCCCATGCGGTCTAATACGGCGATCAACACTTCGAGCGGAGCATTTCCAGCCCCCGCGCCCATCCCCGCAAGCGACGCATCCACACGTGCCGCGCCGTGCTGAACCGCAATTACGGTGTTTGCCACGCCCAGCGACAGGTTGTGGTGCGCGTGCATTCCCATCTGGGTACAAGGGTCGAGGATGGCCCGGAACGCCTTGAACCGCTCCGCGATCCCTTCCATCAACAGCGCGCCCGCCGAATCGGTGACGTACACGCAATGAGCGCCGTAGGATTCCATCAGTTTCGCCTGACGCGCCAGTTCCGCCGGTGGAGTCATGTGCGCCATCATCAGGAAACCGGCGACGTCCATGCCGAGGTTCCGCGCGTGCTCGATGTGCTGGCGCGCCACATCGGCTTCCGTCGAGTGGGTGGCGACGCGAACGGAACGCGCGCCGGCGCGATAGGCTTCGTCCAGATCCTTGATGGTGCCGATGCCGGGTATCAGCAGCACCGTCACCTTAGCATTCGTGACGTTCGCGGCCACCGCTTCGATCCATTCCAGATCCGAGTGCAGGCCGAAGCCGTAGTTAAAACTCGATCCGGCGAGACCGTCGCCGTGCGAGATTTCGATGGCGTCGACGTGCGCGGCGTCGAGCGCCTTGGCGATCGTTCCGACCTGCGCTGTGGTGTAGCGATGACGAATGGCGTGCATGCCGTCGCGCAACGTCACGTCCTGGATGTAGAGTTTGTCTCCGGTCATATTAGTTCACCCGTGTTCGACTTAGTTCACGCGCTGTTCCGCCATCCCTTCAGCCAGGCGCTCCGCCGTCCTGAGCGCCGCGGACGTCATAATATCCAAATTACCCGCGTAGGCCGGCAGGTAATGCGCCGCGCCTTCCACTTCAAGATAGATTGACGTCCGAAGACCGCGGTCCGATCTATCGAATTGAACCGCTTGCTTCAAGCGGTAGCCTGGGACGTAGCTTTGAACCGCGCTCACCATGGCTTCGACCGACGCCGCGATTGCGGCCGTATCCGCTTCATCGCTTAAGCAAAACACCGTGTCCCGCATGATCAGCGGAGGCTCGGCCGGATTGAGCACGATAATCGCCTTGCCGCGGGCCGCGCCGCCCACGCGTTCAAGACCGCGCGCAGTCGTTTCCGTAAACTCGTCGATATTCGCTCGCGTGCCCGGTCCCGCCGACTTACTCGCGATCGACGCCACAATCTCCGCGTAGTGCACTTTCGTCACGCGCCCCACGGCCGCCACCATCGGGATGGTGGCCTGTCCGCCGCAACTGACCATGCTTAGATTCGGCGCGCCGAAGTGCTGATCCATATTGACCGCGGGCACGACGAACGGCCCGACGGAGGCGGGCGTGAGGTCGATCACCTGCTTGCCGTGCCCCCGAAGCACCTCGTCGTGATGGAGATGCGACTTCGCGGACGTGGCGTCGAAGACGATGCGAATATCCTCGAAGTCAGGCATCCTCAGGAAGCCGTCGATGCCCTGGTGAGTGAATGGTACGCTCAAACGGCGCGCGCGGGCCAAGCCGTCGGATTCGGGATCGATCCCCACGAACGCGCCCATTTCCAGGGACATGGAGGAGCGAAGCACCCTAATCATGAGGTCCGTGCCGATATTGCCCGAACCGATAATGGCGACTTTGGTCTTCATGGTTTCGCCGATGCCTACTGCTTGATGAGCGTGCCGTCGCGCTTGCGCACTTCGCCCCAGCCGCCGTTGAGAAGGGCGCGTCCGCCGCGCTCGTTGCCGAACGGATACTTCTTTGCGGCCTTTTCGTCGATCTCGATTCCCCAGCCCGGCGACTCGTTCGCGTACAGGTAGCCGTCCGTCATTACAGGGCATCCCTTGAAGACTTCCTGCGTGGTTTCTCCGAAGGGCGAGTACTCCTGCACTCCGAAGTTGTAACAGGCCAGATCGAGCGCCACGTTCGCGGCGTGGCCGATGGGCGACACGTCGCCCGGTCCGTGCCACGCGGTGCGGACGCCGTAGATCTCTCCGAACGCGGCGATCTTGCGGCAGGGAGTGAGGCCGCCCGCCTGGGACACGTGAATGCGGATGTAGTCCATCAGGCGCTCGGCGATCAGCGTATTCCATTCGTGGGGGCTGTTGAACAATTCACCCATCGCGATCGGCGTCGAGCACTGCTGGCGGATTTGGCGGAAGTACGCGATGTCCTCGGGAGAAAGCGGATCTTCGAAGAAGAACAGCTTGAACTTTTCGACGTCTTTCGCGAACTGCACGGCCTGAATGGGCGTTACGCGCTCGTGCACGTCGTGAAGCAGCTCCACCTCTTCCCCAAGCTGTTTGCGGCATTCTTCGAACATCTTGAGCGCACGGCGGATGTAGGGAGCCGGCTCGTACACCGGTCCTTTATGCAAAGCCTTGATGGTGACGCTGCTCGTGCCGCCTCGCGCGCCGTAACCCTCCATTCCAGGCACGCCGATCTGCACGCGGATGTGGCGGAAACCGCGAGCCATGTAGCCTTTGGCGCTTTCGATGACGTCGGAAATTTCGTTGCCGCTGGCGTGGCCGTAGCAGTCGGCCGCCTCGCGGCATTTGCCGCCCAGCAGCTGATAGACGGGCATTCCGGCCTGCCGGCCTTTGATGTCCCACAACGCCTGGTCGACGCCGCTGATGGCGTTGTTGAGCACCGGTCCGTTGCGCCAGTAGGAACTGTTGTAGCATGCCTGCCAGGTATCGTCGATGCGATCGGCGGGCTTGCCCACGAGGAACGGTTTCAGATACTTTTCAACAGCCGGCACCACCAGATCGGCGCGCTGCGTGAACGTGCCGCAGCCATAGCCGTACAGGCCGTCCTGATCGGTCGTGACCTTGACGACCACAAGCCGCAGGCCCGCCGGAGCGGTGGCGATCACGCTCACGTCCTTGATAATCGGCGTGGGCGTGGCGCGCACGGCCCGCGCTACCTGCGCCTGCGCCGCGGCTTCTCTCCGCGTCAACAGGCCGCCGAATGTGCCGCCCGTAATCGCTTTTAGCAGACTCCGTCTTCCTTGATTTGCGCCTTGCATCACTTGCCTCCCTTCTCTTCGAGCATACTCTTCAGATTCTTGATCGCGTCGCGGATTTCCCGTTCTCTTGAAACGAGCGACACCGCGTAGGCCACCAGAATAAGCCACGCGGCCAGAAAGCCATAAAACATGTAGGTGAAATTACGTGAATCCATTTAGAATCCTCCGGCGCGGTCTTAAATTGCATGCACCATGCGCCGCATCGAATCGATTTCGCGCTGCGCTTCTTCCTGCCGTAGTCTTATGAGCAATAGCACCGCGCCCACGAGCATCAACGCGACCCAGTTCAGCATGGTGGTCAGCCACATTGCCGAATCCATCGATCCGCCGCCCCAGAACACGGGCTGAGGATGCTGCGTCCGCCACCACTTGATGGAAAAAATGACGATCGGCACGTCGGCGAACGCGAATATGGAGAACACGGCGCCGAGCGTGGCGCGCCGCGTGGGTTCATCGATCGCGCCGCGCAGCATGAGGTAGCCGAAGTAGAGCAGCCAGCAGGCGAACGCGGAGGTGAGCCGCGCGTCCCACGTCCACCAGATTCCCCAGATGATGCGCGCCCAGATGGAGCCGGTCACCAGATTCACGGCCAGGAAAGCGAGCCCGACTTCGGTGACCGCGACCGCCAGCGCGTCGTACTTAAAATCCTTCGTGACCAGGAACATCACGCTCGCGATAAGCGCGACGGCGCAAGCCAGCAGCGCGGTCCATGCCGCCGGGATGTGGAAGAACATGATGCGGTAGATCATGCCCTGGTTCGCTTCGTCCGGCAGGACGAGGAACGTCGAATGCAAGTTGCGGGCAAGAAGAACAGCCGCGAGCACAGCCATGCCGTAGATTATTTTTTCGCGCATTTCGTTTCGCCTGACACAATTTAGCCTAACAGCACGCTCTCCACCAAAACCAGAGCGAGTGAAGTAAAGATGATATTAAATCCCACGAGCAGACGCATCCAGACCATCACCTCGGGGTCCAGCGGCTGGCCGGCTACCAGGTGGCTCGTAAGCCGGATCGCAGCCAATAAGCACGGAATCATCAGCGGATAAACCAGCAGAGGCAGCATGATCTCCCGAAGCCTCATGTTCACGGTAAGCGCGCTGAACGTGGTGCCGATTACAGTGAAGCCCCACGTGGCGAGCGCCAGAACCAGCATGAGCGGCCAGAACTGACCCGTCCACCGGACATTATAGAAAATTCCGAATACCGGAAAGCACATGAGCTCCATTGCGAACAGCAGGATGAAGCTTGCGAGCGCTTTCCCGAGAAACAGGGCCGCGCCGGAGAGGGGAGCGGCGACGAGCGCGTCGAGGCAATCGTTGGGGATCTCCCTCGCGAACGTGCGGTTGAGAATCAGCGCTCCGGCGAAGGCGAATACGATCCAGAGAAGGCCGCCCGAAAGCACGCGTATTTCGTCTTCGGAGGGGTCGAAGGAGAAGCTGAACAGCAGCAGAATCACGAGCGCGAAGGATAGGGAGGCCTGGATCGCTTCCTTGGTTCGCAGCTCGGCGCGAAGATCTTTCGCCGCGATGGTGAGGGCTTGACGGAGGAAGTTCACTGGGCCTCACGCAGCTTTGTCTTACACGGCGCCGCCTTACGCATCGTAGTGTCTGTACAACCAACCCGTATCGGCGAGCATCTCCGCGGTACGCTCCCCAAAGTAGCCGAGCTTGCCGCGATTGAGCAGCGCCACATGGGAGGCCAGGTCGAGCGCCTCGCGCAGCTGGTGAGTGGACATCACGATGGTCCTGCCCTGCTCGCGGGCGCGCCGCATAACGCCCTGCAACACCGCAATCGCGCGATCGTCGAGGGCCGTGAAGGGCTCGTCCAACAGCAGCACGTCCGGCTCATGAAGGAAAGCGCGCGCCACGGCAAGGCGCTGCCGCATGCCGCGGGAAAACTCCCGCACCAGTCCATTTTTTGCGCGTTCAAGGCCTGTCCGCTCCAGCCACTCGTTCGCCGAGCGCTCGGGATTCGCGATCCCGTAAAGCTTGCCGAACAAACGCAGGTTTTCGAGCGCGGAAAGCTCGTCGTAGATGGAAATTCCGTGGCCCAGCACGCCGACGCGGCGCCGCGTCTCCCGCTCTCTGACCGGATTCCCGAAAATTCGAACCGTGCCTCTGCCCGCGCTCGAAAGCCCCGCCAGGATGCGCAGGAGCGTGGTTTTCCCCGCGCCATTTCTCCCGAGCAGCGCCACGCACTGCCCGGGTAGAATCTTCATCCCGATGTCGCGCAAGGCAGGGTAGTCGCCGTGAAACTTCCAAACGGCATCGACTGCGACGGCGATCGCCGCGCCCGTCATCGCTTGCCCGCGACGTTACCCGTGCTCACCGAGGCGCGAAATTGCACGGCGAAGGTTAGCGCCAGAATACTCAAAGCCAGCCCCAAAACCCAGTACATTTTCGAGTAGAGGCGCGGCATGATCTGGTCGATTCCCGGTCCGCCGCCCTCCTCGCCGTCAACGTCGCCAACCGCGGCGCGAAGGGACCCCGTGCCTTCCACTTCCACTTTGTACTCGGTACCCTTCGCCGTGTACATGACGAGTTGCGTATCCGGCTCTTTGCCAAGCAGCTCGACGTCCCCCTTCAGCGTGACCGTGCTGGGGACGACAACCTGAGTCGCGCCGCCCTTGAACAAGTCTTTTCCTACGAATGTGGCTGGCGACGTGTACGGGAGCGTGTAAGTCAATTCGATGCGCGACTGGCCCGGCTTAATGGGAAAATCAACCTTGTAAACATTCGCCTGCGAGGTCTTGTCCGCGGGCCGCCGGATCGGCATTCCCTGCGGCGCGGTGGCGTTCACCTCCACCTTGCCGATCACCCCGGGCGGCAGGAAGAATTTCAAAGTGCCGCCGTCCGGATCGTTGTACGCCGTCTTTCCGTTGTTTTCCCAGAAGTAAATCTCCCGGACAACCATTTCTTTTTCGGATGGCTCAAGCAGCACGCCGTGCCGGATCACTTTCGCTCCGCCCGGCTGCTTCGACGCATTGTAGACATCGAGCGCCACGCCCGTGGAGGGCGCGCCCGGAGGAAGCATGTGGTTGTAGGTGACGCCCTCGAACGCCGTCTGGATGAGGCGCGGGCCTTTCAGATCCATCGTGATGGTGAACTTGCCATCGGCGGCGGACTTCACTGTTTCCATCGACTCCATTCCGGCTTCGCCGAGTTTATAGAGCGTGACGGTCGCCACCGCCGGTTTGCCGGTCGTCTGGTTTGTCACCGTGCCGTCGACGCCGGCGAGGGCGGGCAGTACGGCCAAAAAGGCTATTGGAAGAAGCTTCTCGGACCTCATGACTCGGACCTCATTGCCTTGCCGCATTCCCCGCAGAACTTCAGGTCGAGCGCAAACTCCGCGCCGCAATGGAGGCAGGCGAACTTCGCGGAAGCCCCCTGCTCGGCCTGGGCTTTGGCTGGCAGGCCTTTGATTGGCAAACCCTTGGCCTGCGGATTCCTGGCAGGCGGGGATTTCGAGACCAGCGTCCCTTTCGGCGCAATTTCGGCTCTTACGCGGTCGATCTCCGCAAGCACGGCCGCAAGCTCCTTCTGCAAGTCGATCTTGGTGTGCTGATAATCTTCGTCTGAAAGTTTTCCGAGCCTGTATTCGAACTGCAAATCGCGCAGATTTTCGTATATCGAAGCCTTTCTTTCGTCCAGATGAAGAAACGGCGAGGGGATAATGGGCGGCGGCAGATCGCGCTCGCGCACGAGCACAACGAAGGCGACCACGCCAATCGTCAACAGGGAAGCGGCGGCGATAATCAACATTATTCGAGTTGCGACAGATCCTTTTCGATTTGCGCGCGGTAGCGCGAAAGCTCCGGCGAATCCACCGCGGGCGCGGCTGCTAGCGCGGGCTTGCGGTAGTAGCGCCTCATGAACCACACAATGAAGAGCAGGCCTGGAATCAACATCAGATACGGAATCAGACGGCCGTAGACGTTCGGCTCGGAGCGGAAAATTTCCGGACCGTATTCCTTCATGAAAGTGTCGAGTATGGCCGCGTCGCTGACGCCGGCATGCTGCATCTTGAATATGCGTTCCTTTGCCGGCTTGCCGAATCCGCATTCGAGCATGTTGCAGCTGGCGAGCGTGGAGGAGCACGCGCCGCACTTGCAGGCGATTCTCGCGCCGACGCGGAACACGTCTACACCCTGGCGGTCGGACGCGGTCTGCGCGAGCGCCGCCGCCGCAAGGAGCACGGCGAAAGCGCTAATTCTCAACCGTCGCATACTTTTTCCCGATGCCGACTATCTCCGTCCGCGCGTACTGCATCTTCACCTTGCTCGGCACCAGCGCGACAAGCGTGCCGAACACCAGCACCAGCACGCCGATCCAGATCCAATTGACAAGCGGGAAGATGTAAACCTGGACGGTCGCCTTCTGATTCTCACTCGCGGCAAAATTGATGTACAGGTCGTGGTTCAGCCGTCTCCGGATCGCCACCTGTCCGAGCGGCGTGCGGTTCGCTTTGTAGAAGCGGCGCTCCGGTTTCAGCGTATCGATATGTTTGCCGTCCCTGAATACCTCGACCTCGGCGTAATGCCAGAGGTAGTTGCCGTTGTCGCCTTCCTTCAGATCCGCCACCTTCAGAGTGTATGGACTGAGCGCGATCGAGCTGCCGATACCGACCTCGGCCGTTATGTCCCTGTTAAACGCGGCCCCGCTGCATCCGATGAACACGAGCACGATACCCATGTGGATAAGGTAGCCGCCGTAGCGGCGCGTGTTGCGGTGCGTCAGCTCGACCGTGGCCGCGAGGAAATTCATCTGGTTCTTCGCCGAAATAGCTCTCGCGCCCTTGTAAAATTCGGAAAAGATCGTCAGGGCCACAAAGAGGCAGAATCCAAACGAAATCAGCGCGTAGAAGTGGCGCATTCCAGCCGCCATTAGCGCGCCCACGAGCAGAACCGAGGCGATCCCCGGCATCATGAAATTGCGGCGAAGGCTCTCGACCGACGTCCGCCGCCATGCAAACAGCGGCCCGACGCCCGTCAGAAAGAGCAGGAACAGCCCGATGGGAATCATCAGCCGGTTGAACCAGCTTGCATCGAGGCTGATTTTCTCGCCGGACACGGCTTCGGAGATGATCGGGAACAGCGTCCCCCAGAGCACGGCGAAGCTGCTCGCAAGCAGGATCAGATTATTGAACAGGAAGCTCGATTCACGTGAAACGACGCTCTCCAGCTGCGCTTCGCTTCTGAGGTAGGGCAGCCGGTCGAGGATCAGATACACGGTGGCGGCAATGCCGACGGCTAGGAAGGTGACGAAGTAATTTCCGATGGTCGACTGCGCGAACGCATGCACGGAGCTCACAAGGCCGGTGCGCGTGAGGGACGTTCCAAAGATGCACAGGAAGAACGTGGAGGCGATAAGCACCATGTTCCATACCTTCATCATTCCCTTTTTCTCTTGCATCATCACCGAGTGCAGGAACGCCGTGGCGCTGAACCAGGGCAGCAGCGAGGCGTTCTCCACCGGGTCCCACGCCCAATAGCCGCCCCAGCCGAGCGCGTCGTACGCCCATGCGGCGCCGAGCGCGACCCCGCAGCTTTGGAACAGCCACGTCACGATCGTCCAGCGGCGGGTGGTTGCGATCCAGGCCTCGCCGGGCTGGCGGGTGATCAGCGATCCCATGGCGAACGCAAAGGGAATTGTGAACCCGACGAATCCCAGATAGAGCATGGGAGGGTGGATGGCCATGGCGGGATATTGCAGGCTGGGGTGCAGCCCCGTGCCATCCGGAACGGCCGTAATCAGAGCGCCCACCGCAAGCATCTTGAACGGACTCACCACGAACGCATTCAGGATCAGGAAGAACGTCTGAACGGACATGATGATGGCGGCCGTGTAGGGCATGAATTCGCGATGCCGCCGGCGGTTCATGAACACCGCGACCATGCCGTAACACGAGAGCAGCCAGCTCCAGAAAAGCAGCGAGCCTTCCTGCCCGCCCCACAGCGCGCTCACCTTATACTGCGTGGGCATCGAGCGGTTGCTGTGCGACGCGACGTAGGCGAAGCTGAAGTCGTCGGTGACGAACGCGTGGACCATGATGCCCGCTGCGACCGTGACCAGGAACCACACGACGTAAACGGCGCGCTGCGCGCTCAGGACCAGGAATGGGCGCTGCTTCAGCTTTCCGGCAACCGATCCGGCGATTGCGTAAAGCGCGAAACAGAACGCCAGAAGGATTGCCAGAGATCCGATATTTTCCATCTTCCGGTTAACTCACTTGTTTGGGGTAAGACTGCGGCTCGCCGGACTTCTGGCCGGGCTTGGCTTCGTACTTCGAAGCGCATTTCGCCTGGATCTTGTTGGCGTGAAAAACGCCGTCGGCTCCCATTTTTCCGTCGGCGAGAGCTTGCGCGCCGTCGCGGAAGGTGTCGGGAAGCGGGTCCGTGCCGCTGTAGACGACCTTGAGCTTGCGATGCTCTTGCTCGAGCGTGAATTCGACAATGTTCACCTTACGGACGATCGATCCTTTTTCAACGTCGCCGGCGACTCGAAGCCGCTTGGTGTGGACGTCTCCGCCCATTTTGCCTACTTCTTCGATCGTCTTGTAATAAGCTTTACTCTCGCCGACACCGGTGGTGGCAAGCCACAGGATCGTGCCGACGATTACGACTACAAGGGCTCCGAACTTTCCGTATTTTTTCATAAGGCGCCTCTTAAACTTCAGTATAACGCCAACACAGGCGGCGGTTGTGGGGGAAGGCCGAGCGACAGGCACGCGGCCAAGGGGCGCTACGCCTGCTTCAAGGATGGGGCGAACGGTTGGGTTGGTGGTGAACGAGGCTGTTTGCGGGGGCCGTATAGACCGCGGTGGAAAAGAGGAAAGGCAGTCCACCCGCCGGCCGAAGTGCGCCATTGCGGCAGGATCTCCATGAAACGGATCATGCGGGTGTCGAGAATCTTGATGGGTGAACTGCGCGGTTCCCAAGGTGATCGGCTGCGCCAGACGCTGCAAGAGCGGGAACTCGACGTGAGCGTTCAAGCACTGCGCCTGGAGAAAACGGCCAGTGATCGCCGGGAACTTCTCGCGCACGGCGGACGCCGAAAATCTCCGGTCATGTGCGCGGTCAAGGCCGCGCTGGCGCGTCTGATATAATAAGAGAAAGTTGTCCTATGCCCTTGTACGAATACAGATGCACAAGTTGCGGTGACGTGTTTGAGGTTCTTCAGAAGTTTTCCGACGCGCCGGTTACATCTCATGAAATCTGCGGCGGCGCCGTCGAGCGCTTGATCTCCAGGTCGGCGTTCCAGCTTAAGGGAAGCGGCTGGTACGCGACGGACTACGCCAAAGGCTCGGCAAAGAAAGACGGGGACGCGGCTAAGAAAGACGCAGGGAAAGCTGAAACGAAGAGTGAACCGGCGAAGACGGACTCTTCCGGTTCGACGGCGGATTCGCCGTCTTCTTCAAGCTCTTCTTCTTCGAACGGAGATACATCGAGCGCCGCGCCTTCGACGCCCGCACCGGCCGTGCCGGCGAAAGCCTCCGGCACGAAGTGACCGAATCGCGCTAACATAGCGCCGTGCGAACTTTCTACGCATCTTTGCTTCTCGCTATCTCTTTCACGGGGGTTTCCGGCGCGGAAGACATCCCCGTCTCCGGCCTGGAGCGCCCCGTCGAGATCCTGCGCGACCGCTGGGGCGTGCCCCACATTTACGCGCAGTCCGCCGCCGACCTGTTCTTTGCGCAGGGCTACATCGCCGCGAAAGACCGGCTCTTTCAGATTGATTTGTTCCGCCGCGTCGGCACCGGCAAACTCGCCGAAGCGTTGGGGCCCGCGATGATCGCCCGCGACAAACTCGCTCGCGTCGTGGCGTTCAAAGGCAACTGGGACGCGGAGTGGCAGGCCTACGGACCCGACACAAAACGCATCGCCACTTCGTTTACCAACGGGATCAACGCCTACATCAAGTCTCTCGGCGGCAAACGCCCGACCGAGTTTCAGATTGCGGGGTACGACCCCGGTTTGTGGGTTCCCGAAGACTGTGTCTCGCGCATCGCCGGCCTCCTCATGATTCGCGGCATGCAGCGAGAGGTGCCGCGCGCGATCGATGCCCGGAAATTCGGCCTCCCCACGCTGCAGAAGTATTTCGCGCCCGATCCGCCGATCGCGCTCGAAGTGCCCAAGGGCCTCGACCTCAACGACATCGCCGCCGATATTTTAACGGTCTACAACGAGGCCGTCGGCGCGGTGAAATTTCCCGATGAGCCGGGCAGCAACAACTGGGTAGTCGACGGCAGCATGACCGTGACCGGCAAGCCGATTCTGGCCAACGACCCGCACCGGCCGATACTTACGCCGTCCCTGCGCAAGACGGTGCACCTGGTAGCGCCGGGATGGAATGCGATCGGAGCCGGTGAACCCGGTCTGCCCGGTATCGCGCTCGGGCACAATGAACGGATCGGGTTCGGCTTCACTATTGTAGGCATTGATCAGGGCGATCTTTATGTCGAGAAGCTGAATCCGAAGAATCCCGATGAGTATTTGTACAAGGGTTCCTGGAAGAGGATGGACATTGAGCGCGCGACGCTGAATGTTAAGGGCGCGGCGGCTCAGACCGTGGATCTGCGCCGCACTCAACACGGTCCGGTGGTGTATGAGGACCGTGCCCGCAACCGCGCCTACGCACTCCGCTGGGTGGGCGCCGAGCCTGGGACGGCCGGCTATCTGGCCGGGCTTGCCGCCGCGCGCGCCAACAACTGGGCCGAGTTTCTGAAGGCGATGGACAAGTACCGCGTGCCGAGCGAAAACGTGGTCTACGCCGATGTCGACGGCAATATCGGCTGGCAGGCCGCGGGGCTTACGCCGATCCGTAAGAACTGGTCGGGCCTCTTCCCGGTGCCGGGCGACACGGGGGAGTACGAATGGAGCGGCTATCGCAAGACGCAGGAGCTGCCGCGAGCCTACAATCCGGCGTCGCATTTCATCGCCACGGCGAATCACAACATCCTGCCGCCGGGCTACCAGATCCCGCTCTCCTACGAATGGGCTCTGCCGTTCCGGTTTGGACGCGTCCGCGAGGTGCTCTCGCAGAGCAAGAAGTTCAGCGTCGCGGATTTTGAGCGGCTCCAAAACGACGTGACATCCATTCCGGCGCGCCGTTTTCAGGGCGTGCTTCGTAGCTGGAAACCGGCGAAGTATCAGGACGTGGTGGAGAAGGTGATTCGCTGGGATGGCGCACTCACGGTGGATTCGGTGCCCGCGTCCATCTACTCGGTGTGGATGACGAAGCTTCCCACGGCGGTTTTCGGGCCCGAAATCGGATCGAAAACGGATTTGGGCATTCTCCTTCAGACGCTTGAGAACGAGCCGAATCCGAAAGCCCTCGCCGAGTCGCTTGAAGCGGCGATGAAGCAACTCGGTCCCTCGCCGCAGCCCTGGGGAAAGATGCATCAGGTGGAATTCCGGCATGCGCTGAACCGGAAGGCCTTCCATCGCGGCCCGTTCCCGCGGCCGGGCGACTCGAATACGGTGAACAACACCGGCGGCAGCCTTGCGCGCCAGACCAGCGGAGCGTCGTACCGGCAGATTCTCGACCTCAGCGATTGGGATAAATCGATGATGACCAACGTCCCGGGCGAAGTCGGCGACCCGTCGAGCGCGCACTACGCGGACTTGATTGAGGAGTGGGCTTCGGGCAAGTACCATCCGATGCCGTTCACACGGAAAGCGGTGGAAGCGGCGACAAAGGAACGAATTAATCTTTTGCCGAAGAAGTAGCCGTTCCTGGCCCCTGGATTGCCATGCCGTTTTCGGGGGTCACATGAATTTCGATCAAGCGCCTTTATTAGTCATATGGGAAACGACCCAAGCCTGCGATTTGTCCTGCGTGCATTGCCGCGCTTCCGCCATGCCGGAGCGGAATCCGGGTGAATTGACCACCGGGGACGCATTGCGTCTGCTCGACCAGATCCAGAGATTCGGCACAAGTCCGCTGATGGTGTTCACCGGCGGCGACCCTTTAAAGCGTCTCGATTTGTTCCCGTTGCTGCGGCGGAGCGCGGAGTTGGGCTTGCGGACCAACGTCAGTCCGAGTGCGACGCCGCTGCTGACGAACGAGGCGGTGCGCAGATTCCAGGAGTGCGGCGTGGCGAGGATGGCGATCAGCCTGGACGGGCCGGACGCCGCTTCGCATGACGAGTTCCGGGGCGTTCCGGGCACCTTCGACCGGGCGATGGCGGCGCTTGAGGAAGCGCGCAGGATCGGGCTCGAGACGCAGATTCAAACCACGGTAACGCGGCGGAACATGCACCGGTTGCCGGAAATTGCGGAGCGCGTGGCTGAAGTCGGCGGAAAGATGTGGAGCCTGTTCTTCCTGATAGTGACCGGGCGGGCGATGTGCGCCGACGACCTGACGGCGGAAGAGTACGAACAGGTATTCGACACGCTGTACCGGGTTTCGAAGACGATGCCGTTCGACGTGAAGACCACCGAGGGGATGCACTACCGCCGCTTCGTCGCTCAGCGCATCAAGGAGGAGCACGCGAAGCGCGAGGACAATCAGAAGGTGATGTGGCGGACGGCGGGAGTGAGCGACGGAAAGGGATTTGTATTTGTGTCGCACACCGGCGAGATTTACCCGAGCGGTTTCCTGCCGGTCTCCGCGGGTAACGTGAGAACGGACAATCTGGTAAGCGTGTACCGGAACTCCAGCCTGTTCCTGCTCCTGCGCGACATGGATATGCGGGAGGGGAAGTGCGGATTGTGCGAGTATCACAATATCTGCGGCGGTTCCCGCGCGCGGGCGTTTGCGGTGACCGGGAACTATTTGGCGGAAGACCCGCGGTGTTCGTATCAGCCGGCGGGGGTTTGAGCGGGTCGGACGGCCTCATCATCGGCGGCGCGCCGATTCCTTTTGGTCTGTCGGGATTCATGCCGGTTCCAAGGGGGGAGACCAGATCGAGCCCTCCTTCGCGGCCAAGCCTGCTACGACCGGCGGTAACGCGCGGCCATCGAGAAAGTCCTTGGCTGCGAGCGCGCAGACGGCTGCATCGAGAGTATCCGCGATGCGTCAATCAACCGTGTGTCCGGCCTCCGCGCGTGAGGCGAACGCCACGGCATCCGACTCCATCCGACCGTTGTCTTGTTGAATTCCCAGCTGGAATCGGGCGCGAGGACCAGAATTGCCGTCAACGCGCATCGCAAGTGCTGAGGTGATTACGCCGTAGTAATGCTGAACTGAACAGGCGGGTTTAGGCGCCGTTCCGACGAATGCCGAGTGCCTTGGCGCCGGTCCGAGGGCCGAGACGCGGCGTCCCTTGGCAGTGCGATAGAAGTGCTCGGGCTGCATTAGATGATTAACGGGAATTGCGCCGCGGTGGGGTTGCCCTGTTTGGTGAGACAAACAGTTAAGACACTGTGTACCGTTCGATGATAAATTCCTTTCCCCTGCTGAGGCAATCGTTTTATTCTGGTACGGTCGGTGAAGCGGTAAAGTGGACCCCAAAGTCAAGACCATTTTTGGGCTTGTTTAAGTTATGCTCGACGGCCTTCCAACCATGACCAAAACCATCCGGCGCGCGGGCGACCGAAGGTCGCCGAGCGGCCTGCCATTTCCATAGGACGACCACGCCCCGGAGGGGCGGAGGGAGTCCACCATTTCTTTCCATGCCGGGCTTTCCAGCTTTTTCCTCCCATTACGCTTCCCCTCGCTGGAACACCGCTGCCGGCGGCTGGTTGCCAAGGCTCTGATGCGGCCTCTCCTGGTTGTAGAACTGGAACCAGTTCCCGATCCCCGCTCGCGCCTCCGGCACCACCCCATACTCCTTCAAGTAGATCTCTTCGTACTTCAGCGACCGCCACAACCTCCCCGCGGACTTGCTCTTGGATCTGCTCGTGGACAGCGGTTTTCCACTCAAGGCCTGCAACATCCGCTGTTCCTCGATGCGTTGCAAGCACTTTTTTAAAAAATCGATCTCCAGCGTCTGTTGCCCGATCTTGCGCTCCAGTTTGGCCTGCTGGGTTTCATCCCAGCGGGTTTTTCCGGGGCCGGGAAAGGCGTTGCCGGGCCCTTGGCGGAACTCCCGACGCCAGCGGTGCAGCACATTGGGGTTCACCTCAAACGCGGCTCAGGCGGCGCAGTGTGCCGAGCAGCAGAGCCGACTCGATCAAGGGTAGAGCGACGGCATCGGCGAAAAGTTTGCGCGTCAGAGACTGGTCAACTGGGCTGGGGCGCAAGGGCGTGTCGGGCAGATTCAGGTAGAGAGTCAACACGGCGGCGCCATAGGCGGCTTCGCTGGGTTGGTGGGACGAAGTCATTTCCTTTTCCTTCGCGCGGCCGATTCCTGTTCGCTTTCGCGGACGCGATAGCTGTCGCCTTCGACCCGGGTGACGTCGGCGTGATGCAAGCAAGCGGTCGAGCAGCGTGACGATGCAAGTCGCGTTGGGGAATACCTCGTTCCATTCCTTGAACGGACGATTGGTGGTGACGATCAGCGGTTTGCGCTCATAGCGGCAGTTGACGACTTCGTAGAGCAAGTCGGCGGCCTTGTCGTCGAAGGACAGATAGCCCACCTCGTCGATGCACAGCAGCCCGACATTGGCCCAGGTGCGAAGCTTGCGGCGGCGGCCTTCGGGCGATTGACGATGAATCGGCAGTAGGTGCGGCCGCTCCAACTCCATCGCTGCTCCAATCGTCATTCCTCGTCCGCTCAAAGTGTGTTGCTGGCTGGCTCGGCACGGCCGCGGATCACCATCGAGTTGCACAACCGAGGTTGGCAGGTGGGGCATGAAAAGGTGTACCGGATCATGCGCGAGGACAACCTGCTCTGTCTGCGCAAGCGGAGGTTTGTGATCCTCACCACAAATTCGAATCACAATCGGCCGGT
>CAMDED010000036.1 GCA_945893365.1 Candidatus Sulfopaludibacter sp. SbA3
CAGGTGATCGCGAAGCCGGGATCGATCAAACCGCACACGAAGTTCAAGGGCGAAGTGTACGTGCTGAGCAAGGAAGAGGGCGGGCGGCACACGCCGTTCTTCAAGGGATACCGGCCGCAGTTCTACTTCCGGACGACGGATGTGACGGGGGTGGCGCAGATGCCTGAAGGGACGGAGATGGTGATGCCTGGGGATAACGTGTCGCTCGAGGTGGAATTGATCACACCTGTGGCGATGGATAAAGGGCTGCGGTTTGCGATTCGCGAAGGCGGACGCACGGTCGGCGCGGGCACCGTAACCGAAGTGTTGGCATAATGGTGTTGGCATAGTAGGGTTAAGATAGGAGCTATATGGCCAGGGAAATTATCACGTTCCAGTGCACCGAGTGCAAAAACCGCAATTATTCGGGCACGAAGAATAAGAAGACAACGACGGAGCGGCTTGAAATGAAGAAGTTCTGTCCGTCCTGCCGGAAGCACCAGCCGCACAAGGAAATCAAGTAAGCTGTGAGTGGAGGGGCGTAGGTTTAACGGCAGACCAGCGGTCTCCAAAACCGCGAGTGGGGGTTCGAATCCCTCCGCCCCTGCCAATTCGAGGCGGGATCGCTATGGAAGCAATCGAGAGAATCAAAGAGTGGCCGGCGGCAACGAAGAACTATGTCGGCGAGCTGCAACTGGAAATGAAGCGCGTAACCTGGCCGAACAGGAATCAGGTTCAGGCTACTACTTTGGTGGTGATCCTGACGGTATTCGCGTTCGCGGCCTATTTCGCCGTAGTCGACGCGTTGCTGACTCGCAGCATCACGAAGATTTACGCCGTGCTTACCAAGTAAAACATCAGACGACTACTGTGTCACATGGACGGCGAATACATGAACGAAGGCATCTTGCCAGAGAGCGAAGTGGTGGAAATCGGGGTGGTTGAAGAGGCGCCGGTCGAATCCGGCTCTTCCCTTGAAGTCGCGGACAGCGTGGACGCGCCCGCCCTCCCCGCTAAGAATTGGTATATCATCCATACCTATTCCGGTTTTGAGCAAAAGGTGGCCGAGTCGTTGCGCACGCGGTCGCAGGCCTTCGGTTTCGCCGAACAAATCGGCCAGATCCTGATTCCGGTTGAAGAAGTCGTCGAATTGCGCGCAGGCAAGAAGGTCACCAGCAAGCGTCTGGTTTTTCCGGGCTATGTGCTCGTCGAGATGGAAATGAGCGACGACTTGTGGCACCAAGTCAAGAATACGCCGCGCGTCACGGGCTTTGTCGGCGGAGGCACCACTCCGGTGCCGCTCACTCCGGCGGAGGTTGACGGCATTTTGAACCGGCAGGCCGCCTCTGCGGATCGCCCGCGTCCGAAGATGACGTTTGAAAAGAATGAGACGGTACGCATCGTCGACGGCCCGTTTGCGAATTTCACCGGCAAAGTTGACGAAGTGAACATGGAGCGGAATACGCTTCGCGTGCTGGTTACCATCTTCGGGCGTGCGACGCCGGTCGAGTTGGATTTTCTACAAGTGGAGAAGGGTTAGCGCGCGCCGCACTGGCCGCGCGGGAGCATTGAGGATTTCGTATGGCAAAGAAAGTAACAGGACAGGTCAAGCTTCAGATTCCCGCCGGGAAGGCGACGCCGGCGCCGCCGGTCGGTACCGCGCTCGGTCCGCAGGGCGTCAACATTATGGACTTCTGCAAGTCCTTTAACGCCAAGACGTCGGCCAAGGATCAGGAAGGCTTGATCATTCCGGTGGTTATCACGATCTTCTCGGACCGCACCTTCACGTTCATCACGAAGACTCCCCCGGTTCCGGTGCTGATCAAACGCGCCGTGGCCATCGCCAAAGGTTCGGCCGAACCTCATAAGACGAAAGTGGGCAAGATTACCGAGAAGCAGATCGAGGAAATCGCTAAGATCAAGATGCCGGATCTCAATTGCTTCACGGTCGAGGCCGCGATGAACTCGGTGCGGGGCACGGCCCGCAGCATGGGCGTTGACGTCGTCTAGCGGACCGGCCGCCGATCGTTAGGGAGTTTTCCTTCGAGGCTTCCACGCTTCGTGGACGACGTTAAATCCTGTCGTTTCTGCCGCGCCATGTGCCGCCCTGCGGTCGGGCGTGTTGGCGGAAGCTGGGCTATCGGGTGCTCGGCGTGGGCGCGCAAGCGGCTTCCATACTTTCGAGATGAAAAACGGAGCCAGCGTCGTTTCGTTCGACTTGGCTGAGGATGATTCTATTGCCGTAGTCCCGTAAGCCTGGTACCCCGACTTGGTTGCGTCCGCTACAGTGCAGTATCTGGCGGGCGTCGGGGCGGGGGCGAGATCCGATCCGTGCGTCCATTGAGCGTGCGCACGGATATTGCCGGCGCGACGCGATACTCGCTCCTTGGAGCGCCTGGCGGCTGAGATGCCGAACCCGCATTCCACCTGATTGAGCCACGACGAGTACGTCGGGTGAAGTGGAAGCGGACATTGGCGCGGCTTTTCAGCCAACGGTCGTGTTTGGGTTTGTGCGCATTCAGGTTGTCCGGCGCCACGTGGATCCGGCGGTCCGGATTCGCGGCCACAATCTCGTTCATGAAGTCCGGAAACTCCCGGCGGCGCCGTTGATAGTGCGCAGTCGTCCAGCTCCAAGTGTCGTTCCGGTTGTCTCCGCCAAACCGCGCCGCTGTTCCGGCATCACCTTACAGACAATGGTTCCCGTAGGCCCCGGGGAAGCACCGTCACGGACACCCACTGCACGTCGACCGTTGGAACCATACACTGGGCCGCACGGGAGCAAGTGGACGCGGCCCGCGCTGTTGATGCGGGGGAGTTGCCGCTCGGCGATCGTGCGAAAGGCGCATCAAAGACCGCGCGGCTGGCGTGATGAGATGCCCGAAGCCGTTTGCCCGGCCGCTCTCCGAGGCGATTTCGCAGAGGAACAACCTGAGCGCAACCGGCGTCATATCGAAGTACGATGCCGCTCTGTCCTTTTGAATTTCCATGCTCCGCCGGGCGGAAGAGATGACGCCGCGTCATCGGCCGGTTCGGATCGCGCAGTTCCGCCCCGGCCATTGCTGGTGGACCGCCCTGGCGGCGCGAGCGCTCGCTACCCTCGCGGCCGCGGCTTGGTTCCAACCTGGCGCTACCGCGCAGCAGCGAAGCATCGGAACAATTGTCTACACGCATGCGCCGGACGGAAGTGATCCTTGGCCAGTCACCGATATCTATTCCATCACCGGCAAATCGCTCGTAAAGGCGCTCACCAACGACGGGCACAGCCACAACCCGACCTGGTCGCCGGATGGACGGCGCATCTTGTTCATCCATGATTCCACTCTGCAAACCGCACCGGCTTATCGAGAGGAAAAGCAATTCGAGTCTCACCATCCGGTTGAACTCCATGTGATGGACGCCGACGGCGGCAACCGCCATCTGCTTCGACGTCTGGAGCCTGTGATCTACAGCGCGGCGTGGTCCCCGGATGGAAGGACTCTCGCCGTGACTTCGCTGCCCGAAACACGGGTTGATCGTCCAACCAAGGCGGATGAACCGATGCGGGCCGGTCTCTTCCTTTTACCGGCGACCGGTCAAGATGAACCGAGGCTGCTGTTCCGAAACGCCTTTACGCCCTCGTGGTCGCCAGATGGACGGAGACTTGCCTTCTCCGTGGAAAAGCCCCGTGGCCAGTGGTCGGTGCATACCGGAAAGGTTGACGGATCCGGTGATATCCAGCTCACCGATCCAAGGCGCAATGAAGGATCTCCGGCCTGGTCCCCCGACGGCAAACGGATTGCGTTCGATGAATTTGCCGCCGAAGGCCGGCAACAGATATTGGTGATGGATGAGGATGGCACTCATGTGCGGCAACTCACAAGGAATCCAAACTGGTCGTGCGGACATCCCTCGTGGTCGCCGGATGGAAAGCAAATCGTGTTTTCCTGCCGCTCGACAGCAGGCTCCTGTGGGATGGGCGTCTCCTCGACCGGGCAGATTTTGCCGCCATGCGTTCGCAGGCTCTTCATCGCCTCCTTGCGCGATGCCGCGTCCGAGCCGACGCGAATTAACGATCACGACAGCGCGTCTCCCGCATTTGCGCCGGCTCCTTGAGAGGACGGGGACCCTGGCTC
The DNA here is from genome assembly GCA_945893365.1 of Candidatus Sulfopaludibacter sp. SbA3. Lineage (GTDB taxonomy): Bacteria > Acidobacteriota > Terriglobia > Bryobacterales > Bryobacteraceae > SYKU01. The sequence goes on from CAMDED010000036.1 coordinate 4,092, forward strand.
CGCATGTGGCAAACCTCAAGGCGTGGGAACCATCTCTCCGCCGTCCCGGAGCATGTGGACGCGGCTCTCACCGGTGGTTCCAGAGAAGAACAGTTCCGCGGCCGGGTCCCGAAATGGCCCCGTTGCTCAACGCACAGCCGCCTTGGAAGTGTAGCATCCAGGCTCGTTCGCACGCTCAGGCATACGGTCCCAAGAACCTTTCTCCGTCAAAGTGAATCAGATGGGAAGGTGCATCAGCGCACCACACCTCCGTCTCCCAGGCGATATCGGAAAGGTAGCGAGTCATCACCGGACGTGAAGGGAATGCGGTTACAAAAACGAGGCCCGCAATCGATCCGGCAAACAGACAAGACAGTTCGCCATGTCGCTTGCCATCTACCGGACCGTGGCTCGTCACGGACTCGACGAGCAGCAGCCATTTCTTTTCCGGGTAATACAGCACAACATCCGGCATCTTGCCGTGGCCATCCACGAGCACGCCGAGCTTTGTCAGCAACTCCCTATCGAAGTATCCATTTATCTCCCGTGTCGCCGGCGTAGATCAGGACGCCGCGAGGGACGAAGCGTGGCGCGAACTCCTCGACAATCGCCTTGATCAGCTCGCTATGATCGCCTGGACTTAGTCGTATCGTATCGCCGGTGGCAAGGGTAACCGGCAATTTTTGCATCTCCCGCTGTCTTGCGTAACGCGCCGCGAGCGTCTGCCTGCCGCTCAGGTATGCCTCAAGGTTTTTGTTCCATACGGCGGCGCCGAACGTCCGCAACAGCGCCAGTGTAGTGGGCTCGATCTGGTAAACCGCCTTCGGACTGTTCACCGGCCTTGCAGGATTGTCCGGGTTATACAGAACAATGCCCGCTGCGACAAGTTGATGGATGGTTTGCCGCCGGAAAGTTTCGCGCGAATTCGGGGCATACTGTTTACCGTACGCGTCGCGGGCAAAATCCATGATGGGCGTTATCCCCACCAGAGGATTTTCCGCCAGCGTCCATGCCTTCCCTTTCGTCAAATTGAGCAGCGCCAGCAAGCACAATGCAGATCGGCTGTTTTGCTGGGCTCGTGGCATACCCATCTCCTCAAGGACCTGCAATGCGTCAACGACCTTGTCTTCTTCGGCCATGCAGTGCTTCCACTTGATTGTCAATCATCTCTTGCGTGACTCCGGCCTGCGCCTGCATCCACCGGCCGAGTTCTTCCAGTGCCTTCGTCTCCGGGTATCGAAGAAAGCGGAGGTCCGTCGCGTTCACTTGCGTATGCCCGCTGAATCGTCGGAAGTAATCGTCTACCGCTGTTGAATTGAGGAACACGCTAAGACCATACGCGACATCGCGGGCGATGCCCTTCTTCCCGGAATGGAACACGTTGAGGTGGTTTTCAAAGCCGATGGCGTCGGACCTGAAGGTTTCCGGATCGACTACATGCGCAACGATGCGGCGGCGTTCCTCCTTCGACGAGAAACGCCGAACGATCGTGTAGAAGCCGTTCGGGTAGAGCCACTTCTTCGTTTCGTGGTTGTTTATGATCGCGCTGGGTTTTTTCGACTCCCGAGGCCACTCCATCTTGCCGTTTGCAAAATGCGCCGGGTACAGCAGCGGCGCCGTCCCCTTCTCAGGGCCGGTGCGCAGAAACTCTCTCAGCCTGAAATCTACGACCGGACCCGTTGAGACTTCAAGGCCGATTTCTTTCAGGGAGCGCTCCGCCAGCGGGACGCCCTTGATGCCGGTCTGCGTCGGCGTCACCGGTACGTGGATGAATTTCTGCTCATCGTCATCGTGAACTATTTCGGCGAACGGGTACTGGTGCAATTGCAGGTCGGTGAAGCTTGTGTCGCTTGAAGTCGAGATTGTCACGTTGCCTTGCCGCTTTCCACGAACAATCTTGATGATGACGTTTTCCTGCAGGACCTCGTCGTCGTTGAACGCACTCGTGCGGCTATGGAACAAGTGAATACGCTCTACGGCGGTTTTCGCCAGCATCCACTCACGAAAAGGCTTGTAGTAAAGCCCGTTGCAGAAGCTTCGCGGAATGATCGCTACGATTTCTCCTCCCTCTCCCATCAACTCGATCGACAGGCCAAGGAACGCAGTGTAGAGGTTGACAGTTTCGAGCCCGATTGCACGCAGCAAGGCTCGATGGATAGAGTCGCTGGCAATTTTCTTGTACGGCGGATTCAGGATCGCGTGCGTAAACCCCGCGCCTTTCTTGCCAAGCGTGATTTTGTAGGCGGCATCCTGAATAAAGTCGAGGTCGATAATGGACGCCTGCAAACCTTTTCCCCAACGTGCAAGCGTCTCTCTCAGGTGCGTCGCTAGAGTTCCATCGATCTCATAGGCGGTTGTGCAAACGCCGTCCTCGCCCCACTTGTCGATGAACGCCGCCGTCAAAGAGCCCACTCCCGCGCCAGCGTCCAACAGCCGCACCAAGCCTCTTCTGTCGGAAAACAAAGACGCCATGAATCGGGCCACGGCCGCGGGGGTCATGAATTGGCCAAGATCCACCTTGCGCCGCGAATCCAACTCTTTATTGGCGTCCAAACGCACTCGATCCACAATTTGTAGCTCCACGCCTTCAGGCGCCGCGCTCATGAACTGTGTTTCTGTATCGCCATCTGTTCGAGCCTCCGGTAGAGCTGCGGGGGAGAACCCGTCAAGATCCGTACCGATGCTTTTATCTCCGCGTGCATTTCCCTCCTTTCCCTCGGTCATCTCGGGTTCATCGCTGACGAATTGTTCAAATAGCCCTAACTGCACCACGTTACACCATATTTGTAAATCAAGGCGATCCTTTCCATCCTTCCAACTTGCCGCAATGGTAGTGCGGCAGCCCGCCGAATTTGCTCCCGATAAATTTCGGTGCTTTGGCAAGCTCGTTCAGCGCCAAATTCGAGATGCATAGGCGTGAGACGGGAGCGAGGCCCGCGCTGAAGCTTCTGCGGAGCTAATGCAGAGGCGCCGCGGATCGACGCCGGACGCAGTCCGCCTGGAGGATAATCGCTTCATGGAATATCCGATGCATATCGGCGGACGTCCGGCGACCTCCGCTTCCCGCCAGGATGTCGAGCTGCCCTACGACGGTTCGGTGGTGGGAACCATCTACCGCGCCGCCCCGGAGCACGTGGATGCGGCTCTTGCCGCCGCCGCCGCTGCCGCGCCCGTGATGCGGGAGCTGTCGCTCGACGAACGCTCGACGATCCTGCGAAAGGCGCACCAAAGACTGCTCGACCGGCGCGACGAGATGGCCGAGGCCGTTTGCTCGGAGACGGGCAAACCCATCAAGGAAGCGCGGCTCGAAGTGGACCGCTCCGCGCTGACTCTGCTGTTTTCCGCGGAGGAGGCGCACCGTCTGCGGGGCGAGGTTGTGCCGATGGACGCGTCGCCCGCCGGCAAGGGCCGCATGGCAATGACCGTCCGCGAACCCGTGGGAGTGATTGCGGCCATCACGCCTTTCAACTTTCCGCTCAACCTCGCCATGCACAAGATCGGCCCGGCGATCGCCGGGGGAAACTCAGTCGTGCACAAGCCCGCTTCCGCCACGCCCATCAGCGCGGTGAAAATGGCGGGCATTTTCGAAGAGTGCGGCTTGCCCGCGGGCGCACTCAACGTGATCACCGGGCCGGGCGGTTCGATTGGCGACGCTCTGGTTTTCGATCCGCGCGTGGCGATGGTGACCTTCACGGGCAGCGTGGAAGTGGGGCTGCGAATCCGCAACCTCGCGGGCATGAAGCGCGTGACGCTTGAACTGGGATCGAATTCCGCCGTCATCATCGAAGACGACGCCGATTTGAGCGATGCCGTCGCGCGCTGCGTGGCCGGCAGCTTCGCCCACTCCGGACAGGTCTGCATCTCCGTCCAGCGCATCTTCGTGCACCGCAAGATCCGCGCCGAATTCCTGGAACGGATGGTCGAAGGCACGACGAAACTAACCATAGGACACCCTCGCGAGCCTTCAACGGATATCAGCTCGCTGATTACCGTTGGCGAGGCCGAGCGCGTCGAGGGGTGGATTGGAGAAGCCGTAAGGGCGGGAGCGCGGCTTGCCGCCGGCGGGGCGCGGCGCCGTTCAACGATCGAACCGGCCGTGCTGACGGATGTGCCGGATACGGTCAGCCTCTCCTGCCGCGAAGCTTTTGGTCCGGTCGTAGGCGTAAACGTCTACGACACGCTCGACGAGGCCATCTCACTCGTCAACGCTTCCGAGTACGGTTTGCAGGCCGGCATCTATACCCGCGATATTCACAAGGCGTTCCTTGCCGCCCGCAAGGTTCACGTGGGCGGCTTCATGATCAACGACGTGCCCCAGTACCGCGTGGACCAGATGCCTTATGGCGGGGTCAAGCTGAGCGGCGCGGGACGAGAGGGTCCGCGCTACGCGATCGAGGAGATGACCGAGCCGAAGCTGATCTGCTGGAAAGTGTGATCCGGTCCGGTACTTATTTCGCGGCCGTGCGTCCATTAGCAGTGGTAGAGAAATGACGAGAGGGAAATGACCCCGAACGCGGCCGCATTGGAAACCGCCGGACCGGTTGTCGAGCGAATGGAGGAAACGGACCTCATCCGGGCGGTTCAGCATGGGGACCGCGACGCCTTTGAACTCCTGGTGCGGAAGCACGACCAAAGCGTGCTTCGGCTTGCCATGAACCTGCTGCGCTCCCCCGAGGATGCCCGCGACGCCTATCAGGAGGCCTTCCTTCGCGTCTACAAGAACATCCACCTGTTCCGCTTCGACTGTAGTTTCCACACCTGGCTGTACCGGATTGCGACCAACATCTGCCTCGATCATCTGCGGAAACGGAAGATCCGGCGCGAGGAGCCCGCCGTGGTCGACACGCTGGACGGTCAAATCAACCGCCTCGACCTGGCCGAAGAGGAGCGGCCTTCGGCCGACCCCGAGCGAAGCTTCAGGAACCGCCAGTTGAAGGCGAAAATAGCGGAGGCGCTTCGCCAACTGACGCCCCGCGAACGCGTGGTTTTCGAATTGCGCCACAATCGGGGAATGCGCCTGCGGGCGATTGGGGCCACTTTGGGCACCAGCGAAGAAGCCGCGAAGAATTGTCTTTTCCGCGCAACTCAAAAGATGCGCGGCGTGTTGGGAGATTACGTATGACCTGTGAATCGATCGTGCCGCGCCTGTCTCTTTATCTCTACGGCGAGCTGCCGGGAGAGGAAGAGGAGCAGCTTGAGGCGCACCTCGAAGGATGCGCGGTTTGCAGAAAGGAGTTCGCGACCCGGAAGGCCGTTCTGAGAGCCATCGACATGGATCAGCCGGAGATTCCCGAGACGCTGCTCACCGAGTGCCGGATGGAGCTGCGGGAGACTATCGCGAGGGCGGCGTCTCTTCGGAACCCGCCTCGGACCCTGCCCAGGAACTGGGGCTGGCTCGCTGAAACATTCGGGGCTCTTGGGGGCTGGTTCGGCGGTTTTCGGGTGCCGGTTGCCGCGTCCGCGTTGATCGCGGTGGGTTTCTTCGGAGCGCGACTCACGGCGCCGGCGCCTGGCGTACCGCCGCGGCCCGCTGAGCCGGCGGCGCTGATGTCCGCGGTGCGGTCGGTTGAGACGACTGCCGACGGCCGCGTGCAGATCGCTCTGGACGAAACGCGAAGGCGGACAGTCACCGGCGCGATTTCCGACGCCGGAATCCGGGCGCTGCTGCTCGCCGCGCTGCGCGAGGAAGCCGACCCGGGCGTCCGCATGGAGTCGATGGATTTGCTGAAGGCGCAATCGGTGTCGTCTCGCGAAGTCAGGGAAGCGTTGATCGGCGCGCTCATTCACGATCCGGACGAAACTATCCGTCTGAAGGCGTTCGAAGGACTCAAGCAATCCGGGTCGGACGCCGGAACCCGTAAAGCCATGCTGTACGCGCTGACCGCCGATCAGAATTCGGGGCTCCGCGTTCAGGCGATAGATATGCTCACCGGGCAGCAAGACCGCGAACTCGTGGGCGTGTGGCAAGCTTTGCTCGAAAGAGAACAGGATCCGTACATCCGCATGCGATGCCGGAAGGAGCTGCAAGCCATGAACGCTTCCGTCGGAACGTTCTGAGCCGCGTCATCGCGGCAGGCAGGTGACATTCCGAATTCGGATTCGTCGAATAAGGCAGGGAGAACTAATCATGAAAACACTAATAATTGCAGGCGCGGCTGCCTGGGCGGCGGCACTCGGGTTGGCACAGGACGTACCGCCGCCGGCGCCGCCGGCCCCTCCAGCGGTGCGCGCCGTGAGAGCCCGCGCGTTGCTGGGTGGCGAGGGTGGAAGCTATCTGGGTATCGGCGTGGTGGAGATCGAGGCGGAGCGCGCGAAGGCCCTCAAACTGAGCGAGGAGCGAGGCGTTGAGGTCAAGAGCGTCGACGAGGAGGGTCCCGCATCGAAGGCCGGATTGAAGGAAGGCGACGTGGTCCTCGAATACAATGGGCAGCGCGTCGAAGGGACGGAACAGTTCGTGCGGATGGTGCGGGAAACACCCGCCGGGCGGCAATCGAAATTACTGATTTCCCGCGGAGGCGCCACGCAGACCGTACTAGCGACCATCGGACGCAGACCGCGGGTACAGTTCGGAGTGTTCTCGATTCCGGAAATCCCCGATCCCCCGCGAATGCTGGATATTCCACGGCCGGCCATGGGATGGAGGAGCTCGGTGCTCGGCATAGAAACGGAGTCGCTCGAATCGCAGCTTGCGGCCTTCTTCGGGGTCAAGGAAGGCGTGCTGGTGAAGTCGGTAGCCAAGGATTCGGCTGCCGGGAAGGCCGGCGTTCAGGCTGGAGACGTTATCGTGAAGGTGGACGGGACGAAGGTCGGCACGCCGCGGGAGATATCGAACGCGCTCAAGTCCGGCAAGAAGACGATTGCGCTCACCGTGGTGCGCCGCCAGAAGGAAATGAATCTTGAGGTGACGCTGGGCGACGAACACCGGAGGCGCGGCCACATGGCTCCCGCTATTGCCGGCGGCTTACCTGAAAATTCTGAACTCCTGGAATTGCTTGACGATCGCGGGGAGCTTTAGCCGGCCCGCGAAGTGCGTGGGCAGCCGGACGGAAGCCTGAGGGCGTGGGACCGGGTTCAGGGACTGTGGCGGATGGACCCCGCCGCCCGCGATGCGGGCGTAAGCTCAGCTTAAGGTCCAATGCTCGACACGACGATCTTCTGCACTCTCAGCAGGAGATCCACTTCATTCTGCGGAATTCCAAGGGTCTCGGCAATGTGTTCCGGTCCCTCACCCAACCGGTTCAATTTGAGGGCCTGGCTGCGCTTCGTTAGATTCAGCCCGGACGCCGGGGCGGGAGGCGGGACGTAGAGACTGGCGTGTTCGGCCGCCTCCTTCCATTCGACGGACTGCTCGTCGAGCCTTGCCGACAGAGCCGCGACTGTCTCCTCCAGTTGTGCGATCCGGGTCTTGTAGCGTGAGCGGAGGGTGGCCGTCTCTCGTTTCACCGAGACGAAGAGGTAGAGACAGGCGAGAATTCCAATCAGGGTGGCCCCGAGGGTGGTGAGAGGAATAAGCCAGTTCATGGGGTCGTTCCGTTCCGCGGCGCGATACTACCGGACGACGCGGAGCCGCTCGCGTAAGCTGCTGATCTTCGAAATCCGGACGCCGTAGTTTCCATCCACGACGACCACATCGCCCCGGGCGATGACGGTGTTGTTCACGATAACGTCCACCGGCTCGTTGGTGGTGCGGCTCATTTCAACGATGGAGCCCGACGTCAGTTTCAGGACGTCTCTTAGCAGGAGCTCCGTCTTGCCGAAGGACACGCTCACCGGAAGCTCAACTTCAAGAAGGAGATCGAGCGTTTTGGAGGAAGCCAGCGGATCCGGTTTTCCGAAAGAGTCTTCGCCGCGATCCGGGACCGTCATCGCGCGCGCTAGCGCCTGCCGGTCTTGAGCGTCAGGCTCTGCCTGGCCCGTCGGCTGAGGCCCTTCCTCGACCGCCGCGGCAAGCGCCATAGCCGGGGCCAAATAGAGACGCATGGCTTCGGCGGCGCCGAGCGTCAGGTCGGCGGCGTAGAACTGGAGCCCGGCGATCGCGGCGCCGCCGGAGTCGCGGCCTGCGAGGCAGGTCACTTCCTTGCCAAGCTTCTTCGACAGTTCGCCGGCAAGACCCGAGGTCGCTTGAACCAGAATCTCGATATAGGTGCTGCGCGTGTCGGCGGCGTCGGCCTCGTCGAGACCCACGGCCTGAAGCGCGGCCCCGCCGATTCCCATCCAGGCCGGTTCGGGCGCGGCGACGATCAGGGACGAGCCGGCGCTGAGCGGGATCTCGTAGTAGTGCGAGCCCTCCGGCAGCTCGGGAACAGGTTGGCCGTCGCTCACCGCGCCGGCCGGCCCCTGAGTCATCGACGTGATGACTTCAGCGAGCTTTTCGCACCACTGCTCTACGATCCACTGCACGCCTTTGCCGGGATTGAGGCCCTCCGGATTCGGCACCTAGCTTTGACCTCCACGCCGGGTTGGCCACCGCTTTTCCATGTAGGACCGTAGCCGCAGGATGGCCTGCGACTTGAGCTGGCAAACGCGGGATTCGTGCAGGTCCATGATCTTTGCGATCTCGCGAAGGGTCAAGGCCGGGTCCTCGTAGTAGTAAAGACTGAGCACCGTTCTCTCGTTATACGGCATCCGGTCGATCGCTCCTGCGAGCAATCTCTCCAGCTCCGCGCGCTCCAGCAGGTGGGACGGCCAGTTTTCTTCACCGTCGGAAATGAAATTAAGAAGGTCCCGGGTGTCGTCGCCTCCGATCGCAATCTCGAGACTGCCCAGGTTCAGGCCGCGTACTTCGACCAGCCAGTCATGATACTCGTCCAGTGAGATCGTCAGCTCGGCGGCGATCTCGTCCTCATTCGGAACACGCTGCAGCTTCTGCTCCGCGGCCGCGATGGCGGCCTCGATCTGCTTCGACATCTTCCTCTTCTGCCGCGGCGCCCAGTCCAGTTCCCGCAGACTGTCCAGTATTGCGCCTCGTATCTTGTACTCGGCGTATGTCTTTAGCTTCACGTTGTGAGCCGGCTTGAAGTTGTCGATAGCCGTGATCAGACCCACGATGCCCGTCGAAATCAGATCGTCGAGGCTTATGCTTTCCGGAAGTCTGCCGCGGATCCGCCTCGCAATGAGCTTGACCTGCGGGAGGTGCTCGATAATCAGCCGGTCTCTCTGCTCGACCGCTGTTTCACCGATACTAGTCTGATCGTAAGTTTGCATGCCGCTCCAAAAACGGTTTACCTGCCGGCTGTCCCTGCTACCGCGAAGCCGGCGGCGGGAGCCACACTTGTGGCGATCTTCCTCGTTCCTTCGCCGAAAACGCCGTGCCGGCTGCTCAATATCAAGTCGATTACCCGCTCCTTAGTGGCTGGCTCGATATCGTCCGGGACCAGCGGTCCGCCGCAGAGGAACGAAACCGGCAGGTTCTTCCGCGCGCACTCGTTAAGGATGGGCCCAAACGTCTGGGTCTCGTCGACCCTCGTAAACAAAAGCCGGGCCGGCCGGAACATCTCAAACCAATTCACTACACGGGTTAGATCGGCAGCTTTGGTCGAACACGATAGGACCAGGTGCGTCTCGATCTGCGGCTGGGAGCTGAGAAACCGGGCAAGTTCGCGGGCCCGCTCTCCGTCCGCCATGCCATAGCCTGGGGTATCGATCAGGATCAAGTCCTTGTTGCGGTTCTCCTCGATCGACTGCGCCAGGGCTCGGGGCGTTTCCGGCGCCTGAAATCCGACTCCCAGAATCGCAGCGAATGAACGAAGCTGCTCCGACGCCCCAATCCGGTAGTTGTCCATCGAAAGAAGCTGCACGGGACGCCGGGCCTTGAGCCCATAGGTAACGGCCAGCTTGGCGATGGTTGTGGTCTTTCCGACGCCCGACGGACCGACGAGCGCGACCAGCCTTTGTCCCGTCCGCCCCTCCCCTGACGCCCCGGCGGACGCGGCGAGACCGGGTGCGGCCTGGATGCGGCTCGCCAGTTCGCCCCTGAGCGCGCCCTCCTCGTCCTGCGACAACTCCTTTCGGCGCACCATCAGACTGCGGGTGATATCCAGGGCAAGCTCCGGTTCCACCTCCGCCGCGGTCAGGGCGGCGAAGATCGTGGCGAACTGGGGTTGGGACAGGAATCGTCCGGTCATGAGCGAGCTGGACTTGGACACCGTCTCAGCCATTCTCTCCATCTGCTTCCGGATCAATGCCAACTCCGTTGACAGCCCCTCCCCTTCGCGACGCCCCCCGGATATCTTCGCCATTGCGGGCGGCGACGCGGCGGGAATTGCCAGAGGCGGAGTTTCCAGGCCGCCGGCGAAGACCACCTCGTACTCACCTAGGTGCCTCGACTCAATTCCGGACTTCTTCGAGTGCACGAGCATGGCATCCTCGCCCATCTCCTGGGACGCGAGCCGCATGGCGGACTCGACGGTGTCGGCAAAGTAAGATTTCAGCGTCATTGTTCAAATCTCCCGGGCCTCACTATTGGAGAACCCCTAACGAAGTCACTTTCATGCCTGGCGGAAGCTCGCTGTTTGAGAGTACGGTCAAGTTCGGGAAGTTCGGTTCCGTCAACTGGCGCAAGTGGTGCCGGGCGCCGCTTGAGCAGATCACTACATTGGGGGAAGTATCCCCTCCCGGCATCGCCGCATTCAGGGACCGTCCGATGCGATCGAGGATATCTCGGATCTTTTGCGGGGCCAGATTCACGTGACTCGTGTATTCGGCGTGCTCGACGGCCCCTTCGATGGTCTGCTCGAGCGCCGGTCCCAGAAAGAAGCCGGCCAGATCGCCGGACTGACTCGTGAACGGCTTCACCACCACCCGTCCGATCGCCTGGCGCGTGAACTCGGTCAGCAGGACCGTGTTCCGGGTTACGTTCGCCCCTTCGCCCAAAGCCTCGAGTATGCTTGTGGAATCGCGGATCGAAACCCGCTCCCGCAGCAGGTTCTGCAGCACCTTGTGGACGGCCGCGAGCGACAGCAGCTTCGGCACCAGGTCCTCCACAATTTTCGGGTTCTCTTCGGCCACGCGGTCGAGGAGCTTCTTCGAGTCCTGCCGCGAGAACAGCTCGTAGGCGTGCCGCCGGATCACCTCGGCCAGGTGCGTTCCTACTATGCTCGCCGGGTCCACCACCGTGTAGCCCGCGTCCCTGGCGGCGTCGGCATTTTCCGTCCGCACCCAAACCGCCGGCAGACCAAAGGCGGGTTCGCGCGCCGGGGCGCCTTCGATCGCCGGAGTATCGCCTCCCGACGAGGGCCGGATCGCCATCTCGCATCCGGGTTGCAATTCGTAGCGGGCGATCTCCATGCCCTTCATCAGGATGAGGTACTCGCGGCTTCGCAGGGACAAATTGTCCGTAACACGCACGGGCGGAAGGAGATATCCGAGCTCCGTGGCAAGCTGCCGTCGGATCGAAGCGATGCGGCGAAGAAGCGGAGAGTTGGGGCCGCCCTCCACCAGTTTCACCAGGCCCAAACCAACTTCGACCGCCAGCGGTTCCACCTTCAACAGCGATTCCAGATTCTCCTTGGGCACGGCCTTTTCCGCCGTCGCTTCCGCCTCCGCGGCCGCCTCGCCGGCCGGTTTCATCTTCCAGGCCCCGTATCCGATCCCGCCGCCAAGCAGCAGGAAGGGAATCTTCGGCAATCCCGGGAGAGCGGCCATGGCGATTAACACGCCGGCGGCAATCAGCAGCGGCTGGCGGTTTCCGAACAACTGTTTCCGGAAGTCGGCCGACATGCGCGACTCCGAACTGGCGCGCGTCACAATCAAGCCGCCCGACACCGAGATCACGAGCGCGGGGATCACTGTAACCAGACCGTCGCCGATCGTGAGAACCGTATAGGTCTCAAGCGCGCGCTGAAGCTCCATGCCATGCTGCAGCACGCCGATCAGAAAACCGGCGATGATGTTGATGGCCGTGATCAGAATGCTCGCCACCGCGTCGCGCTGTGTGAAGCGGGTGGCGCCGTCCATCGCGCCGTAGAATTCGGCTTCGGCCGCGATCCGCGTGCGGCGCTTGCGCGCTTCGGCTTCGTCGATCAGCCCGGCGTTGAGATCCGAATCGATCGACATCTGCTTGCCCGGCATGGCGTCGAGGGTGAATCGCGCCGTTACTTCCGAGATGCGCACCGCGCCGTGGTTGATGACAACGTACTGAATCGCGATCAGCACGAGGAAGATGACCACCCCGATAACGTAGTTGCCTCCGACCACGAAGTTGCCGAAGGCCTCGATGACATGTCCCGCCGCCGCGGTTCCGCTGTTGCCGTTAAGAAGGATGGCGCGAGAGGAGGAGATGTTGAGCGACAGCCTGAAAAGAGTCATCAACAGCAGCGTGGTGGGAAAGGTGCTGAACTCGACCGGACGCACGATGTGCATGGCGACCAGCATCACGATGATCGAGAGGGTGATGTTGATCGAGATCAGCAGGTCGAGCAGAAACGTCGGCACCGGAACGATCATGACGAGCACGATCCCGATGACGCTGAGCGGTACGCTCGACTCGGTGAGTCCGGCTAACCAGCCGCCGGCGGGCAGAGTTTTCCGCGGAGTCATCGGGACACGCTCCTGGTATGGGGACTCATTGAGTCCTCCGTCCGGTCAGCTTAAATATGTAGGCCAGCACTTCCGCCACGGCGCGGTAGAGTTGCGCCGGAATCTCGCGGCCCACGTCGACGGATTTGTAAAGCGCCTGGGCGAGCGGAACGTTCTCCACGATGGGAACCTGATTCTCGACGGCCCGCTTCCGGATTCGCAGCGCCAGATAGTTCTTCCCCTTGGCGACGACGAGCGGCGCGGACATCGAATCCACGTGATAGCGGATCGCGACCGCGTAATGCGTGGGGTTGACGATCAGGGCCGTGGCCGTGGCCACGTCCGCCATCATTTGGCGGCGCAGAAGATCCCGCTGCAGACGGCGAATGCGGCCCTTTACCTGGGGATTGCCTTCCGACTCCTTGCTCTCGTCCCGGACCTCCTGCTTGCTCATGCGCATTTCCTTCCCATGGCGCGCGCGCGACCGGTACAGATCGTAAGCGCCCCAACAGAAGAAGAGCAGAGCCGCTTTCCAAAACAGTTGCTTGATCGACAGCAGGATCAGCCCAATGCCGGATTCCACGCCCTGAAAGGGCAGCCGGATAAAGGCGGTGATGTTATCGCTTGCCACCTCCCAGACCGCGCCTGCGAATAGCGGCAGTAGAAACACCGCCTGAAAGAACTGCGGAAGATTGCGCCTGGGCAGCTCCTTCAGATGCGATATCGGGCTAAGGCGGGAAAAGTCCGGAACCAGCTTCTTCGCGGAAATGCCGAACCCCGTGGACCCAAGCTGTACAAAAAGCGTCACGGCTGCGAGCGCCAAGCCGGTCTCGATCAAAGGCCGCGCGACTCTTTGGGCCGCGCCCTCGAACAGCTGCTTCATCGCGGCTGGAGTCAACTCCGACGCGAAGCCGCGTTCGAGCATCATTTTCGTTTCGGCGCGCACGGCCGCGAACCATGCCGGACCGCCAGAGACGATCAGCGTCACGAACGCGAGGAATTGCAGCGCCGAGACGAACTCGCGGCTGACCGCGAAGCGGCCTTCTTTGCGCGCCTTGTCCAGGCGGCGCTGTGTGGGTTTCTCGGTCTGTTCGCCCTGGTCCGCCATCAGGGATGAACCAGGCGGCCAAGCGCGCCCACGGTTTCAAAAGCGGAACTTTCAAAGAGCGCGCGGTAGGTGGGCGTCAGGACGGCAAGCAGCGCCAGCGCCGCGAGCATCTTCAAAGGAAAAGCCATCGTCAGCAGTTGGAGCTGGGCGTTGACCCTTCCCAGGAGGGCGAAGGCGATGTCCGTCAGCAGCAGCGTGGCGACAACGGGCATAGCCAGCCGTACGCCGGTCCGGAAGACGCCGGAAAACAGACGCATCACCAGGTCCGTCAGCTCCGGCGTAATCGCGAAGGTCCCCGGAGGGATGGTTTCGAGACTGGCGGCGAAGGTCCTAATCACGTGGCGGTCGATGCCGAAGGCAAGCAGCAGGAGCCAGGAGAACAACTGCGAGATCACGAGCAGGATTCCGCTGTCGGCTTCGCTCGACGGATCGATCGTCGAGGCATACGAATATCCCGCCTGGACGCCCAGCATCTGAGCGGCGATCAGCGGTACTTCCACCAGAAGCGAGACGATCAGACCGGCCGACACTCCAAACGCCGCCTCGGCGAGCAGCCAGACGGTGAGCATGCTAAGCGGCGGGGCCGTGGCGGGAAGGCGTTCCGCAAGGGATGGAATCATGGGAGAGAGCGCTAAGACGATGGAAAGCGATAGCGCGGCCCGGACCAGGGTGGGAGTCTGCCTGAGGCCGGGAAGAGGCACGAAGACAAGCGCGCCCGACACGCGCGCCAGCACCAGCAGGCTGGCAAAAAGCGTGGGCATGGAGAGAGTCAGCATGTTACTTGGCGTACTTGCCTACGTTCCCGATAATCGACGTGGCGTACGCCATCAATCTCGACAGGATCCACGGAAGAGCGATAATCAATCCCACCATGAAGGCCGCCAGACGCGGCACGGTGCCGAAAGCGGAATCCTGGATCGAGGTGAGAATCTGGATCAGGCTCATCGCCACCCCGACGATGAAGCAGATGGCGAGCAGCGGTAGCGCCAGCCAGAAGGCTGCCATCAGGGCCTCGCGCATAATGTCGGCTACGAATTCAGGAGTCATTGAGGGGGCCTCAATAGAAGCTCTTCAACAGCGAGCCGGCCAGCAGGTTCCAGCCGTCGACCAGAACGAACAGCAGCACCTTGAATGGCGCCGAGAGCATGACCGGCGGCAGTTGCACCATCCCGATCGACAGCGTCACCGACGCGACGACAATGTCGATAACCAGGAAGGGTAGAAACAGGACGGCCCCCACCTGAAAGCCCGCCTTCAGCTCCGACAGAATGTAGGCGGGAATGAGAACCCTGAGGTCGACCTCGGTGACCGAGCGTACGGCGGGAGTCTTCGAAACCTCCATGAACAGCCGGATGTCCTTCTCGCGGGCGAACCGCGCGAGGAAGGTCTTGAGAGGCAGGGATCCGCGCTCGAACGCCTGCTGCTGCGTGATCTCGCCCCGCTCCATCGGCGCCCAGGCCTTTGTGTAGATCTCCGAGGCGGTTGGCTGGATAATGGGGATCGTCAGGAATACCGCCAGGCCGAGCAAGACCTGATTCGACGGGGTGCTTTGCGTTCCGAGCGCCTGCCGAAGAAAATGCAGAACCACGGTGATTCTCAGGAACGGCGTAATGGACATGATGGCGGCCGGCAGGAGCGTCAGCAGCGTCATCAACAGCACGATCTGCATCGGGACGCCGAGCGCCTGGCCGCCCTTCTGGTCGATCAGCGAGATCCCGAAAAGCGACCCGGCCGGGGCCGCTTGAAGCGCCGTCGATAACATCGATGCGGCCACCCCCGAAAAGGCGAGTTTCCTCATGGTTCTTCCTTGATTTCTCCTTTGACGTCCGACGGAACGGCGCTCCACGGCCTCGACTCGAGCAGAGTGCACCCCGCCGTGCCTGCCGTCACCACGTAGGCGCGGTCCGCCACCCGAACCAGGTGAACGATCTGGCCGTGCGAAAGAGCGCCCGACTCAATCACCTCGATTTGGCGCGCCTTGCGCCGCCCCAGGAAGATCCCCCCCGGCGCCTGGCGGCCCCGCAGGCGCCAAACGGCGATTGCGAGCAGGGAAAAGACGAACAGGATCGAGAGCGCCGCGCGAACGGAATCCATTAGTCCAGACCTTTGAAATCGGTGACGCGTATGCCCATCACATCCTCCATGATCACGATCTCGCCGGATCCGACCAGCGTTCCATCTATCAGGATGTCGATGTTCTCGCCGGCCGACCTGGTCAGCTTCAGTACGCTTCCCAGGTCGATGGCGAGGATTTCCCGAACCGTCATCGTGGTCTTGTCCAGTTCCACGTCGAGCAGCACCGGTATGTCTGTCAGATGTTCGATTTCTTCGCCCGGCGTCATGGGAATCCGCGCTTAACGTTTCAGATTCAAAGTCTCCTGACTCAGCTCGTCCGAGGTGGTGATGACTCGGGAGTTGGCCTGGTACCCTCGCTGGAGAATGATCAGATTGGTGAACTCCTGCGCGATATCGACGTTCGAGGACTCGAGCGCGCCACCCGTCACTTTGCCGCGGCCCCCGGTGTCGGCCACGCCGATCGCCGGCAGCGCCGAATTGGCGCCAAGCAGGAAATTGTTGTTGCTGGCGGCCAGCAGGGAGTCCGGATTCCGGATCGCGGCGAGCGCCAGTTGCGCCACCACGCGTTGCTGGCCGTTTGAGAACTGCGCGACCACGCGGCCCCCTTCGGCGATCGCGACGCCGATCAATTGGGAAGCCGCGGAACCGTTAACCGCGTTGGCTGAGACCGCCGAAGGGTGAGTGAACTGAGTGATTCGCGGCACGGCGGGGCTGGAGAACAACCCCCATGTCAGGTCCATGTCCGCGGCGCCGGAAACCAGGCCCGTTATCGGAATCCCCGTGAGGTCGGCCGTCGGATCGATGAGCTTGCCCTGAGTATCGAAGGTGAGCGGCGTGGCCGAGGTGAGCACCGTAACGGTTGCGGCCGGGTCGCCGACGTCGGCTCCGGGCACCGTCGCGACATAGTCCCACTGACCCGCGGTCGCCGTCTTGGTGAGGGTCACCGTAAGCACGTGCGGCTGGCCCAGGGAGTCGAAGACGTTGAGCGGCGCGGAAGACATTTCGCCCGCCAACGCGCCGGCGTTCAAGTTCATGTCGATCGAAAAAATAGTCGTCGCCAAGGGCGGCTGGATGCTGCCCAGCGGCAGGATGATGTCTTGAATGGCGCCGGACGTGTCGAGCACGCCGTTCGTCTCGGTCCACCCCTGTACCGCCTCGCTCGAGACCGTAATCACTTTCCCCGTTGCATCCGTGCGGAAGTTTCCCGCCCTGGTGTACATCGTGGCGTTTTGCGCGTTATGGACGATGAAAAAACCTTCTCCCTGGATGGCGACATCCATCGGGCCGCCGGTACCCTGGATCGCGCCTTGAGTGTTTTGGCGGGATGCGCGCGGCGGAGTTACGCCAAGGCCCACCGTCGTCGAGCCGTCTGCAGCCAGAGACTGCGCGACCAATTCTCGAAAGGACGCCGTGCTGCCCTTGAATCCGGTGGTGTTGAGGTTCGCCAGATTGTGGCCAACGATGTCGATTGCGCTGGCGTGCGCGTTCAATCCGGCAAGGGCGGTCGATAGTGCGGTTCTTCCCATGGTATTTAGTTTTCCTTTTTATTGCGAGTCAGCTTCGGTGGCGGCGACGGTCGGCGCCGTTTCAAGATTCGTACGAATAGCCGCCAGGTCTTCTTTCATCGACATGGTTTGTTCCAGTTGGCTAAACTGCGCCAGTTGGGCGATAAACTGAGCCCCGTCGCTCGGCTTGGTTGGATCCTGATTTTTCAATTGCGCGACCAGCAGTTTCAGGAATGCGTCCCTGCCTATATCCGCGGCCGGAAGTTCGGACTTCGCCGCCGCCGTCTTCGCCGCTGGGGTTTCTAGTACTGCCGGTGGTGTCAAAAGTGTAATTGCCATGATTTCTCCGTGATTCCGACCTAACGCCGGGACTTCTCCAACTCTTCAAGCCAACGAGGACGGCTCTGCCGTTGGTCCCCGGAACCGGATCGGTCCCGGTCCGGCTCCCCCTGACCGTTTTGTCCCTGCCCTTGCCGCCCGTTCGGATCCCTTTGCCGCGAGAGGTCTCCGTCTTTGGGCTGTCCCTCGCCGGCTTGACCGAGATTCGATGCGAGAGCCTGCGGCGGAGTCCAGCGGTCTGTCTGGAGTCCATGACCCTCAAGGCGTTTCGCGAGCCCGTCGAGGTCGCTGCGAAGCGATTTGGCAACCGCTTCGTCCGCCGACCGGACCGCGACATGGATTTCTCCGCCGCGCTCGGCGAACCTGACGGTAACCGGAGAATCCACGCCCTGATTCCGCTCGAGACGGAAGGACAATTCCCGCGCCGGCGCCGCGGGGGCGCTGGGTGTACGCGTTGCGGGAATCTCAGTGTTTCGAAGAGCTTCGGCCCCCGTTCGAACCGGCCCCTCGAACCTCGAAGCGGAGGAGGAGACGCGAACCGCAGCCTCCGGCGCAGCGGAAACCTGACCTGCGGGGGCCTGGCTTTCCGCCACCGTGCTGTTAGAAACCTCCGCGGCAGCCTGCGAGACCGATGCGCTCGCCGTGATTTCGGTTGCTTTGCCGGGAGCGGCGGATGGCGGCTCGGAGCGGCGTTCCCGCAACGAAACTGTCTGCTTGACTGCCTCGGCGGAGGCATCCGGCTGAATACCCTTTGGATTCTGGAGACCGCTGTTTAGCGTTGCTTCACCGCCGTGCGCGGATTGGCTGCCGGGATCGGCGGTTGGCGAAAGATTGGGCTCCGCGGAAGTTGCCGCGCCGGACTCGTCCGGGGCCCCGGCCGCCGCGTTTAGCGATGTCAGGCGCAAGGCAAAAGCGACTTCACCGGACGTCATTGTTGAAGATGAGAGCGGCATGTTGCCTTTTGCGGCCGCCAGTTCACTGTCCACAGGGAGATCGCGAACCGCCGTGACCGCGGTTCCTCGCGCCTCGGGCGCTCCCGCGGCTGCGGCAGCTAGGGGATTCGCCGTGGCGGCAGGTCCCGCCGGAGCTTCGATTGAGGGTGTGACCGGCAGCGCGGACGCGGACGGTGCGACAGACGCGGACGGCGCGGCCGGCAACGCGGACGCACCCGCCAAGGCAGCAGCCGACTCCAAGGCCGAGGCATCCGCCAAGGCGGACGCCGACTGTAAGGCGGACGCGGACAGCGATATAGCCTGGGGCTGGGGCGCGGTGTGCGCTTCTTCGGGTCCGGTAGTAGTCTCGGGACTGGATTCCGTCGCTTCCAGTGAAGCGTTCTGTTCCGGTTTGGTTTCCGTGTCCTCGCCGCCCTGGCCTAATTCTCGCGACCCCTTCGGCTTGACTGTTTCCCGTTCCGCCGCCTGAGCCGCCGGCGCAGTCTTTGGCTCGTCTTGCGTGGAGTTCTTCCTTTGCGTAGTCTCCGGGCGGGCCGAAGACTTGCGGGCCTTTGAAGACGTTCGAAGCGGAGGCGGGGACTTGGCATCGTCCTCGCGGGGCATGGCCGAGTCGAACTCTCTCCGGAATCCGGAGTCCCGGGGATCCTTTAGGGCGGCTTTGGCCGGCGCGAATGAATCGGTTTTGAAGCTGACAGTTGAAATGTAGGCGGCAGTCACGCCGTCATATATTGCAGGCGATCTGCCAATCCTTATACCTTTATTTTCAATAAATTAGCGTTATTCGGGCGGCAAGAAACCGCCACTCCGCCGCCAATATGGCAAGATATTGCCGCGAATAATTCCCTATACCCTCCTTTTCGGCTGATAATACGAAACTTAGAGGATTTATTTTTCGGCGCCGGAATTGCAATATACCTGTCCGACACCATGGATTCATTAACTATCACCGCCGCCGGAGGAATGAGGGCTCGTTTGGAGTCGCTCGACCTGCTGGCCAACAACATCTCGAACGCCGCGACCGCGGGCTACAAGGCGGATCGGGAGTTCTACGGACTCTATATTTCCGAAGACGCCGCTTCGGATGCCGCCGATGGCGGCGCCGATGCTCTGAGGTTGCCCGTCGTCGAGAGGAATTGGATCGACCACGCCCAGGGAGCCGTCACCCTGACCGGAAATTCCATGGACTTGGCACTCTCGGGGAAGGGATTCTTCTCCGTCAACGGCCCCAGCGGCCCTCTTTATACACGCGATGGGGGCCTCCGCGTTTCGGCCCTCGGAGTGGTCGAGAGCCGCAACGGATATCCGGTACGGACGGAAGGCGGAGGACAGATCAAAGCGGAACCCGGGATTCCCCTTGAATTCAAGGCCGACGGTTCTGTCTTTCAGGAGGGTCAGCCTTTGGGCCGGCTGGAGCTGTCGGACGTGACGAAACCGGAATTTCTCGCCAAAGAAGGCGGGAACTACTTCCGGCTCGTGGATCCGGCTGGATTGACCAAGGCGCCTTCCGTGCAGGTGGTGCAAGGCGGTCTCGAAGCCTCGAATTCCGGACCCGCCGAGTCGGCCATCCGGCTTGTGAACGTTCTGCGCCAGTTCGAGATGCTGCAGCGCGCCGTGGCAATGGGCACCGAGATGAACAAGAAAGCCGTCGAAGAAGTAGCCAGGCCTTAATAGAAACTACAGGAGCGGAACAACATCATGATTCGAGCATTGTACAGCGCGGCGAGCGGCATGTCCGCACAGCAGTTGAACGTAGACAACATCGCCCACAACCTGGCGAACGCCAATACCACCGGATTCAAGATGCGCCGGGCCCAGTTTCAGGATCTGCTCTACCAGAGCATGATCCAGCCGGGCGCGGCCGCGGGGGCGCAGACCACGGTGCCTAGCGGACTGCAGATCGGCCTGGGCTCGCGCGCGTCGTCGAATGAGATCGTCTTCTCGCAGGGAAACTTCGCCGCGACCAATAACCCTTACGACATGGTAATCCAAGGCCGCGGTTTCTTTCAGGTGCGGCGGCCTTCGGGGGACTTGGCCTACACTCGCGCGGGCGCCTTCCACGTGGATCGCGACGGCAACATGGTAACCTCCGACGGGGACGCTCTCGAGCCCCAGATCACCATTCCAGCCGACGCTCAGTCGATTTCGATCGCAGCGGACGGAACCGTCAGCTATAACCAGCCGGGTCAAACCGCGGCCCAACTGGCCGGCCAGGTCCAACTTGCGAATTTTCAGAACCCGGCCGGGTTGAACAGCATCGGAAAGAACCTGTACACTCCCACCGACGCCTCCGGGGAGCCCGCCGTCGGGAACCCGGGAGGGCAGGAAGGCATCGGCGAGATTCTGCAAGGCTATCTCGAACAATCGAACGTGAGCGTTGTCGACGAGTTCATCAACCTCATCGTGAGCCAACGCGCTTATGAGGCCAATTCCAAGGTTGTGAAGGCCGCCGATGAAATGTATCAACAGGCGAATAATGTCACGCGGTAGTCTTCGCTCGAATAATGCCGCCTGGTTGCTCCTGGTTTTGGCGCCGGCTCTGCTGCCTGCTCTGCCGCCTGCCGCCGGCTGCCTGCCCGTTTCCGGAGTCCGCATCGTCGCAAAGGATCTTGCTCCCCTGAACCCCGCCTGGGCGGACGCAGCCGTAACGGAAGATCTCGGACCCGCCCCGGCCCCCGGCTACCACCGCATCATAACGGCAGCCGGAATCGCCGCTTGGGCATCGAGAAACAAATTGGTCCCTGCGGCCGCCGCTGGCGCTTGCTTCGAATGGCGGTTGGAGCCGGTCAGCCGTGAGCGGATTGCCGCGGCCATCTCGTCCGCCTTCCCGCCCGGCACGGTCGTCGAAATCGTGGATCACAGCCGCTTTTTGGCCCCGGCCGGCGAATTGACGTTTCCACGCTCCGGGTTGAATTTGCCGCCCGGCGCTTCCTCGGTCCGCCCGGCAATGTGGCGGGGACAACTGACCTACGCGCCAGGCAGGAGTGTCCCTGTCTGGGCAAAAATCAAAGCGGTCGCCTCGATTTCGAGAGTGGTGGCGGTCGAAGCGCTGCCGGCTCTGAAAACCATAGCGTCCAATCAGGTCCGTTTCGAGACCGTGGATGCATTCCCGCTCGCCGAAGCCGCCGTGCTGGAATTGGACGACGTAATCGGCAAGATTCCCCGCAGATCTCTTCGTTCCGGGCAGGTCTTGACGAAGGACCTGCTCAGGGAACCGCCCGATGTCGAGCGCGGGTCGAGCGTCGCCATCCAGGCCCAAAGCGGGGGAGCCATCCTGCGCTTTTCGGCGACCGCCCTTACCGGCGGGCATACGGGCGAAACGATCCTATTGCGGAACCCGGAAAACGGGCGCAGATTCAAGGCTGAAATCACTTCAAAAGGACAGGCGGCCGCTATCGAAGCGGCCCCTGAGGGAAGAACCCGATGACCACTCTGCGACTGATTCCACGTCTTCTCGTCTTGGCGCTCGCGCTCCAGGCTGCGGCGCCGGCCGGAATCTTCTCGAAATCGAAGAAGCCGCCGGCGGAATCGCCTCTGGACCGCTACGTCCGGGAGGCGATCGGGCACTCCGGCTCCGCCGTCCGGGATGAATCCGCCCCCACCGGCTCCTTGTGGAGCCCCTCCGCCTCCTTGACGGACGGATCGCGCGATCTCCGCGCTTCCCGCGTGGACGACATTCTAACCGTAATCGTCTCCGAGCGCGCCTCGGCAACCTCGAAGGGATCCGTGAAGACCGGTCGAAGCTCAAACGCTAATGCCTCCGTCTCCTCAATCTTAGGACCTACCAAGGTGTTGGGACCGCTTGCGAACCTGGCTGGTGCGTCCTCCAGTCAAGCGCTCGACGGGCAAGGGGCGACCACGCGCGAAAGCACTCTCTCGGCCACGCTTTCCGCGCGCGTGACGCACGTCCTGCCGAACGGATATCTAGTTATCGAAGGATCGAAGGACACGATGGTCAACTCCGAGCGGCAGACCGTGGTCGTCAGGGGTGTCGCACGGCCGACCGACGTCACTACGGGGAATCAGGTTCTCTCCGAGCGGCTGGCGCAGCTCGAAGTGCGGATCAATGGAAAGGGCGTCGTGAACGACGCCGTTCGCCGGCCGCATTTTTTGTACAGGCTCCTGCTGGGCCTGCTTCCGTTCTGAGGGGACAACAAGATTATGATTCGTAAACTGACGCTTTCCGGCTGGGTATTGATCGCCGCGCTCGCAACCGCTCCCGCCGCCGTCCGCGTGAAGGAGCTAGCCTCCCTCGAAGGCGTGCGGGATAACCAGTTGATCGGATACGGCATTGTCGTGGGACTGGCCGGCACGGGCGACCGCCGCCAAACCGTGTTCCCCGTCCAGAGCCTGACCAATCTTCTCCAGCGGATGGGCGTGACTGTGCCGCCGACCGCTATCAGCATCAAGAACACGGCGGCTGTAATGGTCACGGCGACGCTGCCGCCCTTCTCACAATCGGGCTCGCGGATCGACGTCACCGCGGCTTCGATGGGCGACGCTTCAAACCTGCAGGGCGGACTGCTGATTCTCACCTCCCTTCGCGCCGCTAACGGGGAGGTCTATGCGGTCGCGCAGGGGCCTGTCGTAACGGGAGGGTTCTCCGCCGGAAAGGGCGGAAACTCGCAAGGCGTGAACCATCCGACGGTCGGGCGGGTGGCGGGCGGAGCTCTGGTCGAGCGGACGCCTCCTTCGGTCACGCCGTCCTCCGTCGTGAAGCTGCAGTTGCGCCGGCCGGATTTCATCACCGCATCGCGTATGGCGGAGGCTTTGAACAAGAGGTTCGGAACGGAGGGAGCTCAAGTGGCTCAAGCCGAGAATCCGGCCGTTGTGGCGGTCGCGGTCCCCGCGAGCTACAGGACGCGCCAAGTCGATTTCATCGCCGCCATCGAGTCGGTTTCGGTCGACGCCGACCGTATTGGAAAAATCGTCATCAATGAAAGGACGGGAACGATCGTCCTCGGCAGAGATGTCAGGATCGCCCCCATGGCTGTGCTGCACGGGAACCTGAGCGTGGAGATTCAGACGAGCTTTCCCGTCTCTCAGCCCTCGGCGCTATCCGACGGTAAGACTACCGTCGTTCCGGAGGTAACTGTTACAACCAAAGAGGAAAAGGCCCGAAACGTCGTCCTGAAGGAGGGCGCGACCGTGGAAGATCTGGTGAAAGCGCTGGTTTCGATCGGCTCGAGTCCGCGCGATGTGATTTCGATCCTGCAGAACCTTAGGGCGGCGGGCGCAATCGAAGCCGAACTGGAGCTGATCTAATGGATGCCTTATCGCTGTTGCCGGGCGCCGGTTTGGACGCGTCTGCGGCTTCGTCAAGAGCTCCTCGCGCCGACGAGGCCAAAATCCGGGAGGCCGCGAACCAGTTTGAAGCGCTCCTGGTCGCTCAAATGTTAAAGAGCGCCCGCGAGTCGAGCGCTCAAGACTCGGAGGGGTCCGGCGATCAGGCGGGGAGCTCGCTCATGGAAATGGGCGAGCAAAGCATAGCGCAGGTGCTCTCGTCGAACGGCGGATTGGGCCTCGCGGCGATGATTATGAAACAGTTGAGGCCGGAGACTAAGGATTTGGGAATTCCCGCCGATAAGCTTCAACGTAGGGAAGAAAAAGTTCACAGATAAGGAATGAACGGAAGGAGACGGCCATGCGCATTGACGAATTTCAACCCCAGTTTCAGAGGATTCGTCCTACAGACTCACCTAAAGCCCGGGAGGTCCGATCCTCCGGCGAGTCCGGCGCGTCACCGAACGACCACGTTGCTCTCTCGAATCTCTCGAGGGCGCTCATGGCGTTCACTCCCGATCCGGCCCGGTTGGCGGGACTCCAGGCGGAGGTTCAGTCCGGAACCTACAATGTGGCGTCCGATAAGATCAGCCACCGGTTGCTCGACGAAATGATCGGTGATTAAGCCGCTCAGCCTATTCCGCGATAAGGTGCAGGATGACGCTTCGGCGGTGGGGAGCGTCGCGGTGCTCGAACACGAAGATTCCCTGCCAGTTTCCGAGGACGAGCGCCCCCTCCAATACCGGAATAGAGATCTGCGTCGCCGTTAGCGCCGCCCTGATATGCGCGGGCATGTCGTCGGCGCCCTCGGCCTGGTGGCTGTACCAGCGTTCGTTCTCCGGCGCAATTCTTTCAAAAAACTCGCTCAGATCCCGCGTTACCGTCGGGTCCGCGTTCTCCTGAATCGTCAGGGACGCCGACGTGTGCTGAATGAACAGCGTCAGCAAACCGGTTTGAGGGGCGCTTTCCGAAACCCAATCGGCCACCTGGCGGGTGATCTCGTAGAGCCCCTTTCCGCGCGTCGCGATATAGAGGCGATGAATACTCTGGATCACTCGACCGTCACGCTCTTTGCCAGATTCCGAGGCTGATCCACGTCGCACCCGAGACGCACCGCGATATGGTACGCCAAGAGCTGGAGGGGCACGATCTCGAGGATCGGCAGGAGCAGCTCGTTTGTGGCTGGAATCGCGATGAGATGATCCGACATCTTGAGAGCTTCCTCGTCGCCTTCGGTCGCGATGGCGACTACGATGCCCTCGCGGGCTTTGACCTCCTGGATGTTCGACAGGGTCTTCTCGTAGAGGATCTTGCTTTCGGCGCTTTTCGGATCCCGCGCGGCCAGCACGACAACCGGCAGCTTATCGTCGATCAGCGCGTTCGGCCCGTGCTTCATCTCACCGGCAGGGTAGCCCTCGGCGTGAATGTAGGAAATCTCTTTGAGCTTCAGCGCTCCCTCGAGTGCGATCGGGAAATGAATGCCGCGGCCGAGGAACAGGAAATCGGTCGCGCGGTAAAGCTTGCGGGACAATTCTTCGATATGCGGATCCTGCGACAGCACGCTCTCGAGCTTGCCGGGCAGCCGGAGCAGTTCCTGCACCAGCGCGCTCGACGCCTCCTCGCTCAACGTCGCCCGAATCTGAGCCAGATACATGGCCAGGATGAACAGCGCGGTCAGTTGTCCGGTGAACGCCTTGGTCGAGGCAACGCCGATCTCGGGGCCGGCGTGGGTGAAAATCGTCCCCGCCGCTTCGCGCGTTACCATCGATCCGATCACATTGCATATCGCGAGCGTACTGGAGCCCTTGCTCTTCGCCTCGCGCTGCGCGGCCAGCGTATCGGCGGTTTCGCCCGACTGTGAGATCACGATCGTCAGCGTGTCGGCGCTCATGATCGGATCGCGATACCGGAATTCGCTTCCGTAATCGACTTCGACCGGAATCCGCGCCAGTTTTTCGATCATGAACTTGCCCGCGAGCGCGGCGTGCCAGCTTGTGCCGCACGCGAGGATCTTCACTTGACGGAACGCCTTGAACTGCTTCAGCGAAATGTCCATTTCGTCCAGGAAGATGCGGCCCGATTCCTGCCCCACGCGTCCGAGCGTCGTGTCCCGGACCGACCGCGGCTGCTCGTAGATCTCCTTCAGCATGAAATGCTTGTAGCCGCCCTTTTCCGCCATGATGGGGTCCCATAGGATGTGGGAGACCTGCCGTTTCACCGGCAGCCCGGAAAAGTCCGTCAACTGCACTCCATCCCGCGTCAGGACGGCCATGTCTCCGTCGGCCAGGAAAAACATGTCCCGTGTGTGGCTGAGGATGGCGGGTACGTCGGAGGCGACGAAATACTCGTTGTCGCCCAGTCCGATCACCACGGGCGGGCCGGAACGGGCCACCACGATCTTGTCCGGATCGGATCGGGATATGATGGCCATCGCGAAAACGCCGTGCAATTCGGTGAGCGCCGCCCGGACGGCGTCTTCCAGTTTTCCCTGAAACCGCTTTTCCACCAGGTGGGCGATGATTTCGGTGTCGGTTTCGGTCTTGAAGATGTGCCCTTCGCCCTCGAGTTGGTGTTTCAGCGTGAGGTAGTTCTCGATGATTCCGTTGTGGACGACGACGATGTCATCCTTGCAATCGCGATGCGGGTGCGCGTTCTCCTCCGTCGGCCGGCCGTGGGTGGCCCAGCGCGTATGACCGATGCCGAAGGTGCCCTCAACGGGGTTGAGGCGGATGACTTCTTCGAGATTCCGCAATTTTCCCGATGCGCGCCGAATCTGGAGGTCCTGTTCGCCGCACAGGACCGCCAGGCCGGCCGAATCGTAGCCGCGATACTCCAGCCGCCTAAGGCCGTCCAGAATGATAGGAACCGCATTTTGCCCGCCGATATATCCGACAATGCCGCACATTATCTTATTATAGTTGGCGGTACCCGTAACTGCGCTATACTCCCAAAATATGAGGTGGAAGGCGTTTCCCGCGGTCCGGCGCGGCTCAGGTCCCGGAATGAAACAACCGTTGCAATCGGCAGCCGCCGGTGGAGCGGGTGATCGTCTTTTTTCGCCTGCCGTCGCGCCCGGCTTCGAGCGCGCGCGCCACAGGCTCCGCCGAACCTGCATCGTTCCGCACGGAAGGATCCGTATCTGAGACCATGAGACTCCCCTGCGTACTCCTTGCCGCCGCTATCGCCCAAGGCGGACAACTTACCAATATCAAGCAACTTACCGCCGGCGGACAGAACGCCGAGGCCTACTGGTCTCCGGACGGGAAGCAGCTCGTGTTCCAGTCGACGCGCAAGCCCTACGAATGCGACCAGATTTTTGTGATGAACGCGGACGGATCCGGTCAGCGTCTGGTCTCGACGGGAAAGGGGCGCACCACCTGCGGATATTTTCTGGGCGACGGGAAGCGCATCGTCTACGCCTCGACGCACGAGGCGTCGGCGGCGTGCCCCACGCCCCCGGACCGAAGCAAGGGCTACCTTTGGGGCGTCTTCTCCGGCTTCGACATCTACCGCGCCACGCTCGACGGAAAGATCGACGGGAAATTGACCGACTCGCCGGGCTATGACGCCGAAGCGACGGTCAACTGGAAAACGGGCGATATCGTGTACACCTCGCTCGCCTCCGGAGATCTGGACCTTTGGACGATGCGCGCCGACGGATCCCACAAGAAACGCATCACGAAATCCCCCGGCTACGACGGCGGCGCCGTGTATTCGCGCGATGGGAAGACGCTCGTGTGGCGCGCCAATCATCCCGGGACTCCCGAGACCATGGCCCGCTACAGGGAATTGCTCAAAGAGAACCTGACCGCCCCCATGAAGATGGAATTAGTGGCCGCCCGCGCCGGCGGCCGCAACGCGCGCGCGATTACCGATTTCGGCTGCGCCAGCTTCGCTCCCACGTTCACGCCCGACGGAAAGAAGATCCTGTTCGCGTCCAACAAGCACAACTGCGACGGTCGCCGATTTGAGTTGTTTTTGATCAATCCCGATGGCTCGGGCCTTGAGCAAATAACCGATTTCGGCGGATTCACCTCTTTCCCCGAGTTCTCTCCCGACGGCAGGAAGCTGGTGTTCTGTTCGGACCGGGACGCAAAGGAACGTTACGAATTCAACATCTTTACCGCCGAATGGCAGTAGATTCCCGTCGTCCGGCGTCCTCGCGGGCCGCAGTACTATGAGTACAATCCGGGTGCGTTTCCGTTACCGGCTGAAGACTGCGATACACTAAACCGATTGGGGTATCGGAAAATTTATGGCATCCGCTGCGATCACCGATTGGAAAGGGGACTACGGTTTCCTGCTGAGCAACCTGATAAAACGCGACTTTAAGATCCGTTACCGCGGGATGTCATTGGGAATCTTGTGGTCCGTTGTAAACCCTCTGGTCATGATGGGCGTCTTGACTTTCGTGTTTACGCAGATTTTGCCGGAGTATAGCACGAAGAAATTTCCCGTCTTTCTCATGTGCGGTCTTGTGCCTTTCAATTTCTTTACGCTCTCCTTGATCAGCGCCACCAGTTCCCTTGTGGATAGCGCGGCGCTTATCAAGCGCGTACCGTTTCCGAGAGAGGTTGTGCCCATTGGAACCGTTCTGGCGAATTCGGTGCATTTTCTCATCCAATCCGGCCTGCTGTTAGGCATGGCCTTGGTTTTTGGGATAAGACCGGGGTGGCACTGGTTATGGCTTGCTCCCGTCTTTCTTCTTGAAATTGTTTTCGCTTGCGGCATGGGTCTTCTTTTTTCCGCCCTTAATGTTTTTGTAGGGGACGTGCGGTACGTTGTGGAATCGGCAAATACCCTGCTGTTCTGGCTGGTGCCGATCGTATATTCTTTCGATCTGATCCCTTCCAGGTTCGAAATGTTCTACTTGTATAACCCTCTTGCGGCCGTTGTCATGGCCGCGCGGAATATTCTGCTCGATGGGACGCCTCCCTCAATCAGTTTGCTTGTACGGCTTGTGTTATGCTCGGTTTTCGTGCTGCTTCTCGGCCACCGCTTTTTCGGGTGGGTGCAGCATAAATTCTTCGATTATCTTTGAGCAATGGCAATTACCTTTCACGAGGTGTCGAAAGTCTACTCTCACTCGAAGAGTCGGATCCTCCTTCGCAACTACCTTACCGGTTGGCTCCGGCCCCCTCGGGAGGACCGGTTCTACGCGTTGAAGAAGGTCTCTTTTTCGATAGCGCCCGGCGAAACGGTTGCCGTGGTCGGCTCGAACGGCGCGGGCAAGAGCACCCTGCTCAGCTTAGTCGCTCAGTTGTGTTTTCCCGACGAGGGAACGATCCGGGCTAATGGCCGCATCGCCGCGCTTCTTGAGCTGGGATCCGGTTTCCATCCGGATCTGAGCGGCGCCGAGAACATATTCTTGAACGCTTCGCTCCTTGGACTCAGCCGCGCCAGAACGGTGCAGTTGTACTCCGGGATTGTTTCGTTCTCCGGCATCGGCGAGTTCATCGGCCAGCCGCTCCGCACCTATTCCGCGGGCATGAACATGCGGCTTGCGTTCTCGGTCGCCGTGAACGTCGACCCGGACATACTGATCATCGACGAAGTGCTGGCCGTGGGGGATCGGAATTTTCAGAAGCAGTGCCTGGAGAAAATTTTTGAATTTAAGGAAAAAGGCAAGACTCTCCTGTGCGTCTCCCATGCCGCCGAAATCGTGCAGGAACTGTGCGAGCGCGCTCTTTGGCTGGACGCGGGAGAACTGGTGATGGACGGACCGGTGAAAGAGGTGATGGCGGCCTACAGCGGCCGCGTACACCCTCGGGCCATACGGTCCGCGATCGAGAGGTCGCCATGAAAAGAGCTCTCATCACCGGAGTGACCGGACAGGACGGTTCGTACCTGGCTCAATTCCTGTTGAGCAAGGGCTACGAAGTGCATGGAGTGAAACGGCGGTCGAGCAGTTTCAACACTGAGCGCGTGGATCCGATTTACGCCGATTATCATGAATCGGATAGCCGTTTCCTTCTGCATTTTGGAGATCTTTCCGATTCCGGCAGCCTGTGGCGGCTGCTCTACGACGTGCAGCCGGAGGAGGTCTACAATCTGGCGGCGCAGAGCCATGTCCGCGTCAGCTTCGACGTGCCGGAGTACACGAGCGACATTACCGCACTGGGCGCGCTGCGGATACTCGAGGGTATCCGGCAGACCGGCATTAAGACCCGCTTTTATCAGGCGTCTTCGAGCGAGATGTTCGGGTCCACTCCTCCGCCTCAGAGCGAGCGGACGGTGTTCCACCCCCGCAGCCCCTACGCGTCCGCCAAACTATTCGCGCATTCGATGGCGGTGAATTACCGCGAGAGCTACGGTATGTTCGCCGCGAGCGGCATCCTGTTCAATCATGAATCTCCGCGCCGCGGCGAGACCTTCGTCACGCGGAAAATCACGCGGGCGGTGGCGCACATCAAACTCGGCCTCCAGGAGAAGTTATACCTGGGCAATCTCGAAGCCAGGCGGGACTGGGGCTACGCGCCCGAATACGTCGAAGCGATGTGGCTCATGCTGCAGCAGGACGCGGCGGACGACTTCGTTATCGGCACGGGCGAGATGCATTCGGTCGCCGAGTTCGTCGATATAGCGTTCGCGCATGCCGGCCTCGACTGGCGGGAGTTCGTGAAGATCGACCCAAGGTACTACCGGCCGGCGGAAGTGGACCTGCTGCAGGCGGATCCTTCGAAAGCCGCCTCCGTCCTCGGATGGCGGTCGCGAATGGGTTTTGAAGAACTCGTGAAGCTGATGGTGGATGCGGACCTCCACGATCTCGAAAGCATGCGGTCCGGCATTCTGAAGCGCGGCGTGGTGGCGGGCTGAGGGTGACGGATCTCTCCGGGAAGAACGTATGCGTCACCGGGGGCGGCGGCTTCCTGGGTTCGTTCCTGGTTGACGCGTTGAAGCGCCGCGGCTGTTCGCGGATTTTCATTCCCAGACGGCGCGAGTACGATCTCACCACCGAGAGCGGCGTCTCCCGCCTCTTTACCGACGCCAAGCCGCAAGTGTTGTTCCACCTGGCGGCGGTCGTCGGCGGCATCGGAGCCAATCTCGAGAATCCCGGCCGCTTCTTCTACGAAAACGCAATCATGGGCATCCAGTTGATCGAACATGCCCGCCGCGCCGGCGTGGAGAAAACCATCGTTGTCGGAACCATCTGCGCGTATCCGAAATTCGCTAAAGTTCCCTTCCGTGAAGACGAGCTCTGGGATGGGTACCCGGAGGAGACCAACGCGCCTTACGGGATCGCGAAGAAGGCGCTCCTGGTGCAATGCCAGGCCTACCGCCGGCAGTACGGAATGAACGCCATTTACCTCCTGCCGGTGAATCTGTACGGCCCTCGCGACAATTTTGATCTTGAGTCTTCGCACGTAATCCCGGCGCTGATCCGTAAATGCATCGATGCGCGCGACGCTGGCGTGAACCAGTTGGTTTCGTGGGGCGACGGATCGCCGACGCGGGAGTTTCTCTACGCCGCCGACGCCGCTGAAGGGCTTCTGCTGGCGGCCGAGCGCTACGACGGCTCGGATCCCGTCAATCTCGGAAGCGGCGAAGAAATAGCGATTCGCGATCTCGTGCCCATGGTCGCGAAGCATTGCGGCTTCGAGGGCGAGATCGTCTGGGACGTCTCCAAGCCCAACGGCCAGCCGCGGCGGAAACTGGATACCACTAGCGCCGAGCGTATGTTCGGCTTCCGCGCGGCGACCTCGCTTTCCGATGGGCTGGCGGCGACCGTCGCCTGGTACCGCGAGAATCGCTGACGCACGCCGTTGAAAGTTTTTCTTGCCACGGCGCTCCTTTCGGACGACACTGGAGTTTCGGAGGGAATTTGGAACGTAATGGACGCAAGGGCTCCGTGGCCGAGCCGGCTACTCGATGGTCCGCGCAGGACGCGAGTGAACTCTACGACGTACCGAGCTGGGGTAAGGGCTATTTTTCGGTGGATGACGGCGGGCATGCCCGTGTTCACCCATCCAAGGACCCCGCCACCTCGCTCGACCTCAAGCAGCTTGTCGACACGCTGGTCCTGCGCGGGATCTCGCTTCCGATCCTGATTCGCTTCGGCGACATCCTGAAGCACCGGCTTGGCGAGATTCACGACGCGTTCGAGGCCGCTATGGCCGAGCATCGTTACAACGGCGTTTACTGCTGCGTCTATCCCATCAAGGTCAATCAACAGCGCCATGTCGTCGAGGAGGTCCTCGAGTTCGGCAGACCGTACCGCTTTGGCCTTGAGGCGGGCTCGAAGCCGGAATTGCTGGCCGTCATGGCTCTGGCGGACAACGGCACTCCGATCGTCTGCAACGGCTTCAAGGACGAGGAGTACATCGAAATGGCGATGCTCGCCCAAAAGATCGGCCGCACCATTATTCCCGTCGTCGAGAAATACACCGAGCTGGGCCTGATTCTGAAGTATGCGGCCCGCGTGGGCGTGCGCCCGAGTATCGGCGTTCGCGTCAAGCTCGCCAGCCGCGGCTCCGGCCGGTGGCGTTCCTCCGGAGGTTTCCGCTCGAAGTTCGGTCTTTCGGTCAGTGAAGTCGTGCGCGCGCTCGAAGAGCTTCGGGCCTGCGGCATGGCCGACTGCCTGAATCTGCTGCACTTTCATCTCGGCAGCCAGATCACCAACATCCGGCAAGTGAAGGCCGGCGTCAACGAAGCCGCCCGCGTGTACGTGGAACTCGTGCGCGCCGGCGCCGGAATGAAGTATCTCGATGTCGGCGGCGGTCTCGGTATCGATTACGACGGCTCGCAGACCGATTTCGAATCGAGCGTCAACTACACGCTCCAGGAATACGCCAACGACGTCGTCTATCACATTCAGAGCGTCTGCGACGAAGCGTCCGTTCCGCATCCCACCATCGTCACCGAAAGCGGACGCGCCATCGCCGCGTATCACAGCGTGCTCGTTTTCAACGTGGTGGGCGTCGCCGGGTTGGGCGAGGAAGACGCCTTGCACGACCTGCCCCCGGAGCCCGAGCAGCCCCTCATCGACTTGCAGGAAACCGACCGCGCCCTCACCTCGCGCAATCTGCTCGAAAGCTACCACGACGCGCAGCAGGCTCTCGATCAGGCGCTCAATCTCTTCAGCCTCGGATACCTTCCCCTCGAGCAGCGATGCCTTGCCGAGAATCTGTACTGGCGCATCTGCCGCCGCATCCAGAAGCTCGCCGGAGAGTTGGATTATTTTCCCGAAGAGCTTGAAGGCTTGGCCGCGCTTCTTTCCGACACCTACTTCTGCAATTTTTCCCTTTTTCAGAGCATGCCCGATAGTTGGGCGATCAAGCAGCTCTTTCCCATGATGCCGATTCACCGGCTCGACGAGGAGCCCACCCGCCAAGCCGTTCTCGGCGACATTACCTGCGATTCGGACGGCAAAGTCGACCAGTTCATCGACCGCCGCGACGTCAAGCGGACGCTCGCGCTGCATCCCTACAACGGCGAGAATTATTACCTGGGCGCGTTTCTGGTTGGGGCTTACCAGGAAATTCTGGGCGACTTGCACAATCTGTTCGGCGACACCAACGCCGTGCACGTGAGGCTCGGCCCGAGCGGTGAGGCGATCCTCGAAGCGGTGATCAAGGGCGACACCGTGAAGGACGTGCTCGACTACGTGCAGTATTCGGTCGAGTCGCTCGTGACAAAACTCAGAAGGGATGTGGAAACGGCGCTGCGCGAGGGCCGGATCGGGTACGAGGAATCGGGACGGCTCCTGAAATTCTACGAAGAGGGCCTGCACGGATACACGTATCTCGAAGAGGTTCACGAGCCGTAAGAACCGCTTTCGCCCGGCGGCGATTTCGTCAAGCGTCGGGCCGTGACCGGCGAAAGAGGCTTGAAGATACGAGTTCTGATCGGGGCAAGTGAGGGAGCGGTATCCGGCAATGCTCGTTCGGGATCACCGGAAGAGGGCGCGGAAACCCTCCTGTTCGAAATGTGCGTCATTGGTCAGCACATCGGTGATTCCTTCATTACGCATGGTCTCCATGGAAATACAATCGGTCAGGCTATAGCCCTTATCCAAGCGGGCGCGGTAAAGAGTCAATCCGGCTGAGAACGTCGCCGTCGTTTGCCGCACGACTTGAACCGTCCCGCTCACCAACACATGCTGAACGTTGATAGAGGCTTTGCGCCGGAAATTCGGTCCTCAAGCGGCAAAATAATTCAAGTACTCGGTCAACACTTCTTCGGTGGTGCAAATTGCCCTGGGCTCCGTGGAAAGAGCGAACGCTGCCGCCCTTTCGTGGGCGAGATCATTAAGATTCGTGACAGCGATCCAGTAAAATGTATCGGCAAAGACCGCGTTCATTCAGTGCGCTTGGGATGGCCGTAAAGATAGTGATCGTGCTCACCGGCTCCGTCTTTCGGAAGCTTCGCGAATTCCTCCGCGGGTACGTCCTTCATATTGTCGGCGATCACTTCCCATACGGGGCGTGACTCAACCTCAGGTTCTTCCACCCGATCCTGTGGGCCGGCGAGAATGCCGGTGAGCGCCTCGCGAACAAGAGCATCCGTCGAGACGCCCTTGGCGTGCGCAACAGCAATGAGCCTGGCTTCCTCCTGCGGTTGAAGCGCCAAAGTAATAGTCATCGAGTGGCTCCTGCAACTATTATCCCCGATACCATTCGCTAAATTTAAGCGCCTTCGCGCGGCGCGCCGCCGGACGGCCTTTGCTTGGTAAGACGAGCGTTGGGTTAAGGCTTCATCCTTCACCATGGTAGCCTGCTATTGTGGAGTTCGAATGGCACCCGGAGAAGGCCCGGAAGAACCTCGCCAAGCATGGAGTATCGTTCGACGAGGCGGTAGCCGTGTTCGGTGATCCTTTGGCCGTCACGATCCATGATCCGGATCATTCGCATGGGGAGGAAAGATTCCTGACGACGGGTCTCTCGAAGCGCCGGCGTTTGATTAACGTCGCGCACACAGATCCGGAGGATCGCGTAAGAATCATCAGCGCAAGGGCGGCAACAGCGCGGGAAAGGAGCCAGTATGAATCCGGAGAATGATCCTATGGATGAAGACGACATGAGGCCTGAGTACGATCTACAAGGGGGTGTTCGCGGCAAGTACTACAAGCGGTATATGGACGGTACCAACCTTATCCTGCTTGACCCCGATGTAGCCGCGGTGTTTCATGACTCGGAATCCGTCAACCAAGCGCTGCGAGGCTTGATAAAGGTAGCCGGACAACTCGAACACGCTACCTCACCCAAGGGCGAGCGGGCCTAGAACCAAGGCATGAACCGGGGCCGCTCGGAAAGCACGGCGGGTGATGCTCCAGTCGTTAGGCCGTGCGGAGGCGGGCGCGGCCCCGAGCGGGCAAACCTGCGATCGTATTTCAGTCACAACTTTTCAGAAATATTTCTCTGAATCTCCTGATCGACTTACCTGCCTCACCGTCAATTTCCCCGCACGAGGCGTGCTACTCCTAATTTAAGGAGACATGGCTCTAACCTCGCGAACCGGACGCGGCGAACCCGAACGAGGATAAACTCAAGGGCGGGGGCCAATGAAAAGAAACGTCAAGGGCGAGATGTTCAGAGTGCGCGCACCTTCGCCGCGCCAACGGAATTTCCGATGCTTACGAAATTGGTCAAAGCCGTGAAGCACACCATCGATAGGTGGACTCGTAGCCTCCGCTCGTATATCGCCGGCCTGGAGCCTGCCCCCTTGTGGGACCGGGCAGTCGTTTTCCTTGGCTTTGCTCTAGTAGCGGCCCTGGTGCCCGCCGCGATTTGGGCCATCAAAGAGATTCCCCGCTGGCAGGTGAACGAACTCATCGCGCTCATCGCCATCCGGGATCCTGTCCGGGCGTTCGAGCTCGAGAACGAAGCGCGGAAAACGCTGACCCAGATCGTCCTGGGCGTGTTCGGCCTGATCGTTCTCTTTTTTACGTGGAGGCGTGTTCGAGCCAACGATCGGAACGTACGCGTAATAGAACAGGGGCACATCACAGACCGATATACGAAGGCAATCGAGCAATTGGGAAAAGTGGAGGGGGACAATCCGAATATCGAGGTGCGGCTCGGCGCGATCTACGCCCTGGAAAGGATCGCCATCGATTCTCCACGCGACCAATCGACGATCGTTGAGGTGCTCTCGGCCTATGTCCGCCGCAATGCGCCCTGGCCTCCCGCACTTCAAGAGGGCAAGGAGGAACCGTCAGGACCACCAAGGACCGACGTCCAGGCAATTTTGACTGTTCTCGGCGGACGCCCTCGAGGTAAGAAACGAGAGAAAGAGGGGCTGTCGATAGACATCAATGGGTCTGACTTGCGAAAAAGTGACCTCGGGGGAGCCCACTTGGAAGGCGCGGACCTCAGGGGAGCCCATCTCGAAGGCGCGTACCTCAGGGAAGCCCACCTGGGAGGCGCGGACCTCGAAGGAGCCCGACTGGAAGACGCGTATCTCGAGGGTGCCGACCTGGAAGGCGCAAGCCTCTGGAGAGCCCATCTGGAGCGCGCGGACCTCGAAGGTGCCCACTTGCAAGGAGCGAACCTCTCGGGAGCCAACCTGGAAGGCGCGAGCCTCTGGAGAGCCCATCTGGAAGGTGCGGACTTCGGGTTAGCCATCCTGGAAGGCGAGGGCAGTAGGGGAGCCAACCTAAAAGGCGCAAGGCACCTGACTATCGATCAGGTTAGAAGCGCCCAGAACTGGAAGCATGCCATTTACGACCATGATTTTAGGCAACTGTTGGGACTCGTAGACGAAGGTATCCCAGAGCACACAGAATAGGACAGGAAATGGAGAGTCAGAAACACACGGAAGCAAACCGCCGGAACGCGCAGACGTCCACGGTCCCGAAGGCGGAAGCGAGTGAGCCCGCGCACCGGTTCGCGTCCATTTCCGCCTTCCGTCCCCCGAAAAAACGCATTTTCACTCTCTGCGTCACCCCCCTTTCAACTCCATGAAAAAAAGCCAGATCCACGCCGCTGCGCGAATCTCGCGCCTCTCATCCCTCGAAATTTCATGTAACCTTCACCCTCCTCATCCGCCAAGTAATATACTAAAGAGGCCCCTATGCTGAAGCATTTTTCCTCCGCAGCTTTTCTTGCCCTGCTGATCGGCACCACCGCCTCGCGCGCCGCCGACTGGACCGATTTCCGCGGCCCCACCCGCGACGGCGTCTCCGCCGAAAAAGGGCTCCCCACGACCTGGTCCCTCAAAGGCGACAGCCTCCTGTGGAAAGCGCCCTTCGGTGGACGGTCCACGCCCATCGTCATGGGCGACCGCGTGTTCCTCCAGAATGGCGCAGGCAAGGGCGAAACCCTTCAGGAGCGCGTCATGTGTTTCAACGCCGACACCGGCAAGCTCGTCTGGGAATACAAGTTCAACGTTTACCACAGCGACGTGCCGCCGCATCGCATCGCCTGGTCTTCGCCGGTTGGCGATCCTTCGTCCGGCAATGTCTACGCGCTCGGCGTCGGCGGCCACATGATCGCGCTCTCGCGGGACGGCAAGTTGCTCTGGGAGCGCACGCTCGGCGAGGATTTCGGTCTCGTCACCACCCACGGCGGGCGCACCGTTTCGCCTATCATCGAATCCGATCTCGTCATCGTCAGCGGCATCAACGCGGGCTGGGGCGTTCAGGCCCGCGCCGGACAGCGCTTCTTCGCCCTCGACAAGAAGACCGGCGGCACGGTCTGGGTTAGCTCTCCCGGCGGGCGCCCCTTCGACACCACCTACTCCGCTCCCGTGATTGCCAACGTAAACGGCACGCGCCTTCTCATCGAAGGCGGCGGCGACGGCGCGGTCCACGCCATTAAGGCCGCGACCGGAGAGCCTGTGTGGCGCTTCGACATGAGCAAGCGCGGCATCAACACCGGCGTCGTCATGAACGGCAACACCGTAATCGTCAGCCACAGCGAGGAGAATCTCGAAACCAGTGAAATGGGTTTGCTCGCCGCCATTGACGCCACGGGAAAAGGCCCTCTCGGAAAAGCCAACGTCAAGTGGAGCATTCCCGGATTCCAGGGTGGTTACTCTTCCCCGCTGCTCGACGGCGACCGCGTCTATCAGGTGGATAACGGCGCGAACCTCTTCTCCTTCGACGTCACAACCGGCCGCCATCTGTGGAAGCAGAACCTCGGCACCATCCAGAAAGCCTCGCCGGTGCTTGGCGACGGCAAAATCTACGTCGGGACGGAGAACGGAAAATTCTACATCCTGAAGCCGCATGCCGACCGCTGCGAGGTGCTGAGTGGCGTTCAACTGGGCACGGACCAGCAGCCCGACGCGATTTACGCTTCGGCCGCGATCTCCGACGGCCGCGTATTCTTCAACACGATGGACAATCTGTATTGCATCGGCAAGAAGAACAAGCAGCCTGGAAAATCGGCTCCGGAGCCGCCCGTCACCCTCGGCCCGCCCGCGCACCTTCAGATTCGGCCCGCCGAATTGATCCTCAAACCGGGCGAGAAGGTAGCCTTCCACGCCCGCCTCTATGACGCCCAGGGGCATTTTCTGAAAGAGTCCGACGCCGCCTGGACCCTCGAGCAATTGAAAGGGACCATCGGGAACGACGGAGCATTCACCGCCGCCGCGGAGCCGCTTCCTCAGGCGGGACAAGTGAAGGCCACCGCCGGCGGGATATCGGGCGTGGCGCGTCTGCGCGTCATCGCGCCGCTGCCTTGGAATGAGGATTTCGAGAAGATCGCCGGTGAAGCGCCGCCCTCGCAGTGGGTCAACGCAACCGGAAAGTTCCAGGTCCGGGCCGTCGAGGGCAACAAGGTGCTTGTGAAACTTTCCGATAACCCTTTCACGAAGCGCGCCAGAACTTTCATGGGTCCCGCGACGTGGTCCAATTACACGGTGCAGGCGGATGTTTTCGCCACCGAGAAGCGCCGTCAGATAGGCGATGGCGGAGTGATTGCGCAGCGCTACGCGCTCGTCCTGTTTGGGAACCACCAGCGCCTCGAATTGCAGTCCTGGCAGCCTGAAACCGCGCGCACCGCGCTCACGAACTTCGCCTGGAAATCGAACACCTGGTACCGCATGAAGCTGCGCGTCGAAAGCGCGGGCGCGGGCAAGGTGCGGGCGCTCGGCAAGGCGTGGGCCGCTTCCGAACCGGAACCCGAAAAATGGACCATCGAGCGCGTCGATCCCATTCCCAATCTTGTGGGAAGCCCCGGACTGTACGCGGACGCGCCATTTGAAGTCTATTTCGATAACCTGAAAGTGACGGCCAACTGACTTATGCGCAAATCTAAATCCATTCTGCTGTGGACGCTCGGAATCGCGCTTCCGGCGATGCTGTGGTTTCCCCGGATCCAATCCGTCTTCGCGTCCGATCCCGAAGGCGGCGGCGACTGGCCCATGTGGGGAGGCACGCCGGACCGCAACATGGTTTCCAAAATGAAGGGCGCGCCCGCGAAGTGGGACGTTGCCAAAAAGGTGAACGTCAAGTGGATGGCCGCCCTCGGCTCCCAGACTTACGGCAACCCCGTCGTCGCAGGCGGACTGGTCCTGGTCGGAACCAACAACGAAGCGATTCGCGACCCGAAACAGGCCGGCGACCGCGGTGTTCTCATGGCTTTCCGCGAAACGGACGGCGAGTTCATGTGGCAGCATACCAGCGAGAAGCTCGCCGCGGGGCGCGTGAACGACTGGCCGTATCAGGGCGTCTGCTCCTCCCCGCTCATCGAAGGCGACAAGGCCTATTTCGTTACCAATCGCTGCGAAGTCGTGTGTCTCGACATGAAGGGCTTCCGCGACGGCAAGAACGACGGTCCCTTCACGGATGAGAAGTTCAAATCCGAGAAGGACGCCGATGTGATCTGGAAGTTCGACATGATGGAGGAGGTCGGCTCGCAGCCGCACAACATGGCGAATTCGTCGCCGGTTTCCTTTGGCGATTTGATCTACGTCAGCACCTCGAACGGGCAGGATGAGAGCCACGTGAACGTCCCATCGCCGCGCGCGCCCGCCATCATCGCAATCAACAAGAAGACGGGCAAACTTGCTTGGGAGGACAACTCGGTTGGCGAGAAGATTCTGCATGGCCAGTGGTCATCGCCGGCCGTGGGCAAGATCGGCGGCGTCGATCAGGTTGTGATCGGGCAAGGCGATGGCTGGGTGCGCAGTTATGAAGCGCTCTCCGGCAAGAAGCTCTGGGAGTTCGATCTTAATCCGAAGGACTCCGTCTGGCCGAAGACGCGCAATGAAGTGATCGCAACGCCCGTCATCCACGGTGACGTGGTGATAATCGCGAACGGGCAGGACCCGGAGCACGGGGAAGGCATTGGCCATCTGTACGCGATCGACGCCACAAAGCGCGGCGATATCACGCAAACCGGACGCCTTTGGCACTATGACAAGATCCGCCGCACGGTTTCGACCGCGGCCATCGCCGATGGCTTGATTTATTACCCCGATTTCAGCGGCTTCCTCCACTGCGTCGATCTCAAGACCGGAAAACCCTATTGGGTTCACGACATGCTTGCGGCCGTGTGGGGATCGGCCATCGTAGTCGATGGCAAGGTTTATCTGGGCGACGAAGACGGCGACATCGTCGTGTTGCAGGCGGGCAAGGAAAAGAAGCTCCTCGCCGAAATGAACATGGGCAGTTCCGTTTACGCCACCCCGGTGCCCGCGCATGGCGCTCTGATCATCGCCAATCGCAACCAGCTCTACTCGCTGGCGGAAAAGAAGTGAACGGGGCGCCGCCGCTGCCGTGCCTTCGACCGGAATCCGCAATACTCCAGCCAGCGTGAATGGCGCACCGGGGGTCTTCGTGCAGCCGTTTGATTTTCACCTCCGTACGCGGGTTCTGTTTGGTGAAGGCGCGGTGGAGAGGCTGGGGGAAACGGCGTCGTCGCTGGGGTTCAAGAGAACGCTGCTCGTTGCCGATCGAGGCTTGATCGCGGCCGGCCACGTTCAGCGCGCGCGCCGCATTCTGCATCGGTATCATATCGACGTGATTCTCTTCCACGATTTTGAAGCCAACCCGGATACCGCCATGGTTGAAGCCGGCCGCGTCTTCGCCGAACATTTGGCGGTCGATTCGATCGTCGCGCTCGGCGGCGGCAGTTCGATGGACTGTGCCAAGGGTATCAACTTTCTGCTGACGAACGGCGGCCGCATGCAAGACTACTGGGGCTACGGAAAGGCGGCCAAGCCGATGCTTCCCATGATCGGCATCCCGACCACGGCGGGGACCGGCAGCGAGGCGCAATCGTACGCTCTGATTTCCGATTCGGAGACCCACGTGAAGATGGCCTGCGGCGACCCGAAAGCTTCGTTTCAAGTGGCGATTCTCGATCCGGACCTCGTCGCCTCGGCGCCCGCCGCCGTACGCGCAGCCGCCGGATACGACGCGCTTTCGCACGCCGTCGAAGCGTTCGTCACGACGCGGCGAAATCCGGTTTCCGATCTTTACGCGCGGGAGGCCTACCGGCTGATCGAGGCGAACTTCGAATCCACCGTCACGGGAGCCATGCAAGTGGGCGCGCATTACGCGGGCATCGCGATCGAGCACTCGATGCTCGGCGCGGCGCACGCCTGCGCGAACCCGCTCACGGCGCGCTACGGAACCACGCACGGGCATGCCATCGCGGTGTTGCTCCCGCACGTGGCCGTTTGGAACGAGCCGGCGGTGGGCGGCCGCTACCGAGAACTTTCGGCCGATCTTCCGGCGCGGCTGGGTGAACTCCGCAGTGCGGCGGGATTGCCTGCGACGCTGCGCGATCTCGGCGTACCCTGCGAGGATCTCGACGAGCTCGCCGAAGCCGCATCGCGGCAATGGACGGGAAAATTTAATCCGCGCCCGTTTGACCGGGCGGGCGCGCGGGAGGTTTACGAATGCGCCTTCTAGTCCCGCGCAGTAGGACAGGCCTCCCGGCCTGTCTTTGGCAGGCGGGCAGCCTGCCAACGCACGCCATATTGCTCGTTTTGATCGCACTCGCCGGCGCAGGCGCCGTCTCTGCCGCCCCGGCGGACGACTGGCCGCAGTTCCGGGGTAATCCGCGTCTCACCGGAGTTGCCTCCTCAACCCTGCCCGCCACGCTCAAGCTCCTCTGGACATATGAAGCGGGCGACGCCATCGAGTCCTCGGCGGCCATCTCCGACGGAACCGTATACGTGGGCGTGCAGACGGGCGAGCTCATCGCGGTCGATCTCCAGACGGGCAAACTCCGCTGGAAGTACAAGGCGACCGGGGGCATCGGCGAATCGTCGCCCGCGGTGCGCGACGGCGTCGTCTACGTCGGCGACTTGAACGGAGTGGTACATGCCGTCAGCGCGAAAGACGGCAAAGGCATCTGGACCTTCAAGACCGCAAGTGAAGTGAAGTCGTCGCCGGTGGTGGTCGACGGCAGGGTGCTGATCGGCTCCTACGACAGCAACCTCTACGGGCTGAACGCGCGCACGGGAAAGGAAGAGTGGAAGGTCACGACCAACGGCTACGTACACGCGACGCCGGTCGTCGCCGACGGTCTGACGTACATTGCGGGCTGCGACGAAGTCTTCCGCGCCATTCGCATCACCGACGGCAATGAGATGTTCCAGGTTGCGGCCGGCGCGTATGCGGGCGCGTCCCCGGCGATGCCCGCGAGCGTCGCCTATTTCGGCACGTTCAGCAACGAAGTGATCGGCCTCGACGCGGCGAAGAAGACGGTGCTGTGGCGCTACGAGCACGCCGTGCGGCACTTTCCGTTCTACTCCTCGGCCGCGGTGCTGAACGGCAAAGTGGTGGTCGGCGGACGCGATAAATTCGTCCATTGCCTGGACGCGAAGACCGGAAAAGCGTTGTGGACGTTCACGACGAAGGCGCGCATCGACTCCTCGCCGGCCATATCGGGCGACCGCGTGTACGTCGGGTCGAACGACGGCAAGTTGTACGTGCTGGCGCTCGCGACGGGCGCGAAGCTATGGGAATTCGAGGCGGGCGCTCCCCTCTCGGCATCGCCCGCCATCGCCGCCGGACGGCTGGTGATCGGCTCCCAGGACGGCAGGTTGTATTGTTTCGGAGCGCCGGTGCTATAATGCACCCAGCATCCCAGGAGGAACTATGCTTACGATTCCCGGCCGTCCCGTACGTACTTGCGAAGGCGTATCCCGCCGTGAACTGCTCCGCGTCGGTGGCGCGGGGTTGCTCGGTCTCAACCTGCCCGAGTTCCTGTCATGGAAAGCTCAGGGCGCTGCCGCGGCCGCGAAACTCGACGGCAAGCCCAAGGCTTTCGGAGCCGCCAAGTCCGTCCTGATGCTGT
Organism: Candidatus Sulfopaludibacter sp. SbA3; assembly: GCA_945893365.1. Classification (GTDB taxonomy): domain Bacteria; phylum Acidobacteriota; class Terriglobia; order Bryobacterales; family Bryobacteraceae; genus SYKU01. The sequence goes on from CAMDED010000036.1 coordinate 47,044, forward strand.
TCCTCCAGGGCGGCCCGAGTCATATCGACATCTGGGATCCCAAGCCCAACGCGCCTTCGAACGTGCGCGGCGAGTTCAAGGCCATCAAGACGAAGGTCGCCGGCATCGAAGTCAGCGAGACCATGCCCATGCTCGCCGACCAGATGGACAAGGTCACGCTGATACGCTCGATGAGCTATACGCCCGTCGGCCTCTTCAATCACACCGCGGCAATCTACCAGATGATGACCGGCTATCCGCCCGACAAGGTTTCCCCTTCCGGCCAGCTTGAACCGCCGTCCCCGCGCGACTTCCCGCATATGGGATCGCACATCGCGAAGATGCGGCCGCCCGAGGGCGCGATGCTCCCCTTCGTCGAAATGCCGCGCCCGCTGCAGGAAAGCAACGTCATCGGCAAAGGCGGCGCGGCCGGCTACCTCGGCAAAGCGTATGACCCATATCGTCTCTATCAGGATCCGAACAAGGAGCTCAGGCTCGACGATCTCACGCTGCGCGCGGAGGTCTCGCCCGAACGCCTGAAGGATCGTTTCTCGCTGCTCAAGGGCATCAACGGCTCAATGCCGGAGCTCGACAAAGCCGTCAGCTCCTACGCGCTCAACGAATACTACGCCAAGGCGTACGATCTGGTGCTCTCCGGCAAGGCGCGCGAAGCGTTCGATCTGACTAAGGAAACCGACAAGGTGCGCGACCGCTACGGCCGCACTACCTTCGGCCAGGGCGCTCTGCTAAGCCGCCGTCTGATTGAGGCTGGGACGCGCTTCGTCCAGTTGAACTGGCCTTCGGTCGCGAACGGCGATCCGGAGACCACGGCCTGGGACACGCACGCCGCTAATTTCGGACCTCTCAAGAATCTCCATTGCCCCGTACTCGACCGGTCTCTTTCCGCGCTCATCGAAGACATGGACCAGCGCGGCATGTTCGCCGACACGCTGCTTGTGGTAACGGGCGAATTCGGCCGGAGTCCAAGACTCGGCGTCAGCACGTCCGGCAACACGAACTCACCCGACGGCCGCGACCACTGGCCGTATTGCTACACGGCGCTCGTTGCGGGCGCGGGCATCAAGCGCGGCGTGATGTATGGCAAGAGCGACGATCAGGGCTCTTCGCCCGTCGATTCGCCGGTGCATCCCACGGACCTCGTTGCCACCATCTATTACGCGCTTGGGATCAATCCCGAAACCGAAGTGCTGAACGATCTGAAACAGCCTCGCCCGCTGGTAAAGGGCGACCCGCTGTTGAAGTTATTCGCCTAAGGGCGAAGCCAAGCCGAGAAGCGTCTCACTCTCCGGCACGGCCTATTTCGCGCCGGCCACCAGCGTTCCGCATGATCGCAATTGCGCGGCCGCACGGTCGCGCTCCGCCGCGTACACCTTTGTGAAGCCGGGCTGTTTCTCAATCTCGCGCCAGGCCGCCACGCTCTTTTGGAACCAGCCGCAGGCTTCTCTGCGATCCAGGCCGCGCTGAGATAACTCGGCGGTTCTTTGTCTCGCCAGGGATTGGTGCGCGGCCGCCATCCAGCCGTAAGACTGCGGCGCCGCCGCCAGCGTCCGAATGCTTCCGGAGTCGACTGTTCTCAGTTCCTCCGCCAAAGCCACGCCCTTTCGTCCGGCGCCGATCGCTCCCTGCCGGTCGCCCGACTCCGCAAGAGCGGCGCTGAAACGGGCATATGTTTCAGCTAGAATGCGGCGCACCGTGCGGTCCTTGGGGTCCACCTCCGTCGCGCGCTCACCTACTTCAACCGACCGCCGGTAGCTCCGTAGCGCCCCGTCGATATCGTGGATTGCCATTTTCCGATCCCCGGAGCGGCGCGCCACAAAAGTGAGATTCATCCTGATCCGCATGTTCCCAGGATCTTTCGCGGCCAGTTCCTCCATGAGGCGGAGGGACTTGTCGAAAATCCCGATCGCCTCCTGGTGGCGCGCATTCTCCGGTATCGCATTACCCACGCGCATCAGGCTAATGGCGAAATCGCTCCTGGCCCGCGAGTCGGATGGGTCCGCGGCCGCCAGAGCCTCTCCGATCGCGAGCATCTTGCGGTAGTTTTCGAGCGCGCCCGCCGTGTCGCCGAGGTTTGGAGAAGCCGGGTTTCCCAGAACGTCGCCGACGTGGCTGTAGGCCAGCATCAACTCGCGCTTGAGAGTCGAATTCGAAGGGTCTTCGGCGGAAAGCGCCAGTTGCTCGGCAAGAGCGCGCTTGTAGCTCTCGAGCGCCCCCGTGAGGTCGCTCAATCGCGCTTGCATGATACCGATGTCCGCATTGCAGTCGGCGATCGCCCGGCGTAGACCGCGATCTTCAGCCTCCTCCGCCGCCAGTTCCAGGTAAAGCGTGAGCGACTGGCGGGAGCTCTCGAGCGCCTGAGCGTTCTGCTGCATCAAGCCGCGAGCCCGCGACACCCACCTGAAGGCTTCCGCCAGGGATCGCTTCGCCCGCCGGCTCGATGGGTCCGCCTCGGCCAGTTCCCGCGAAATCGCGAGCCCCGTTTCGTAGCTTTCGAGCGCGCCGCCCGCGTTGCCGGTGTAAGACAGGATGTCGCCGATTCGCCCATGCACGGTGGCGATCGCAATCCGCACGTCCTCGTCCAGCCGGTCTTCCGCCGCCGATTCCAGAATTCGAAGGGCCTTCCGGTAGCTCTCGATCGCTCCCGCCGTGTTCCCCAGATTCGGCGTAAGAACGTGCCCCTGCACGTCGCCGATCTTCTGATAGGCCGCCGCAAGATCGCGTTGGAGGCTCAGATCGCCCTTCGCATCCTTCGCCACGTTGTTCAGGTACTCGAGCGCCTTGCTCACGAGCATCTCGCGGGCGCGCGTCGATCCCGGGATTTCACTGATCGCGTCGTGGATGTCGAACAGAAAGGAATTCGCCAGTTTGCGGCCCTGTTCAAAGCGCCTTTCGGCGCGCCTTGCCTGATAGGAGGTCGTGAGGATCCCTCCCACGAGCGACGCAACCAGCAGCACGGCCGCGGCCACGCTTGCCCGGTGCCTCATCAGAAACTTCCCGAGCTGGTAGCGCCAGGAGTCTTCCCGCGCGATCACCGCCCGCCCTCTCAAATGCCGCCGTATGTCCTCGGAGAACTGCTCCGCCGACGCGTAGCGGTCCTGAGGGCTCTTGCTCATCGCCTTTCGCACGATCGCATCAAGATCCCCTGAAAGCCGTTTCTGCAAAGCTGCGCCGGGAGCGGACTCACTCAATCTTGGAACTTCCCGCGAGCAGATTGCACGCTCGACTTCGTCGCGCGTGTAGGTCGTAATGCGGTGCGGCCTCTTTCCCGAAAGCAGCTCGTAGAGCACCGCGCCGAGAGAGTAGATATCGGTCGCGGTCGTGATGGATTCTCCACGCGCCTGCTCCGGACTGGCGTATTCGGGAGTCAGCGGAAGCGTGGCGCTCGACACGGCCGTGTCCTCCCCGGACGGATCCGCGAGTTTGGCGATTCCGAAATCGAGCAGCTTCACCGTGCCGTCTTCCGTCACGAGAATGTTCCCCGGTTTCAGATCCCGGTGAACCACCAGATTCTGGTGGGCATAGTGGACTGCCAGGCAAACGCTTCGGAAGAGCTTCAGCCGGTTCGAAACGCTCAAGCGCCGCTTGATGCAGTAATCGACAATGGGCGTCCCGGCGATGTATTCCATCACGAGATAGGGCGCGCCTTCCTCGGTACTGCCGCCGTCGAGCAGCCGCGCGATGTTCGGATGCTCCAGGTTGGCCAGAATCTGCCGCTCGTCCCGGAAGCGTTGAAGGATGGAATCCGTGCTCATCCCGCGCTTTACGAACTTGATGGCGACGTGCTTCTCGAAGTGATCGTCCGCCCTTGCCGCCAGGTAGACCGCTCCCATCCCGCCACGGCCGATCTCGCGGATCAAGCGGTACGCGCCAATGCGCCGCCCCTCGTGCCAAGTGACGCCGTCCGGATCGAATGTCGCAACCGCGGAGCGCACGGTCTCTTCGATCACCCCGTTTCCGTCGTGCGCCAGCAGAGACTCCACCTCCGCGCGCAGCTCGTTGTCGGCGCCGCAGGATTCGCCAAGAAACTCCGCCCGCCGGTCTGGATTCCGCTCGAGCGCGGCCAAAAACAAGCCCTCGATCCGCTGCCAACGTTCGGGTGTCATGCGCCCTGGGTCATGTGCCCCGAATTCATGTGGCGATGCAGCCAGGCTTCGGCCGTTCGCAACTCCCTTGTCACCGTCACCGGAGACACGCCCAGCACTCGAGCCGTTTCCTCCGCCGTAAGGCCGCCGAAGAAGCGCAGCTCGATCACGCGGCACTTCCTGGGGTCGAATGCGGCAAGATCCTTCAGGGCATCGTCCAAAGCGACAATGTCGCGGTCGGGCTCGCGCGATACCGTCAGCGCGGCGTCAAGTTGCACGCGAATGCCTTTCCTCTTCGCAGTCTGCCGGGCGCGCGCGTGGTCGACCAGGATCTGCCGCATAAGCTGCGCCGCGATTCCAAAAAAATGGGCGCGGTTCTCCCAGTTAGGCATTCCCTGACCGGCCATCCGCACATAGGCTTCGTGAATCAGAGCCGTCGGCTGCAGAGTATGGCCGGGCCGTTCGCGTCCCAGGTAGCTGCCCGCCAAACGGCGGAGTTCGCCGTAGACCAGGGGCGTTAGTTCGTCGAGGGCCTCCTTGCTGCCGGCGCTCCAGTCAAGCAGAAGCCGTGTTACCACCTGAGACGAAGTCATCGCTTTGCCTTCAGGCAAATCCTACCTTACCGATCTCACGACGATGGAACCGTTCGCTTCCCACGCGGCGATCACGGGCCCATCCGGTACCCCTGCCAGTTGCACGAACGCTCCTACGGCCGCGAGCTCGATCGGCTGTTTCCCGCCCGGAACGCTCGCCCGCAGTCCCGGTCCGGACGACCATGCGGCGTAGATGCCGTCTCCGCCAGCGGCGATCGAGGGGTCTCTACCCTCGCCGAGATTCGATTCCCGCGCGCCTTCCGGGGCCAGGAAAATCTCCTTGTCGCGGCGCCAGGACGCGACCACACCGCCCTTGGCCGCAATCGCGAGTCCTCCTCCATCCATCGGACATGCGTTCAGCGGCCACGTGCCCGCGCCCTGCTTTTCGGCTGCTCCGAACGTTTGCCCGCCGTCGGCCGACCGCGCAACATACATATCGCGAGCCCCGCCCAGCGCGTTGCGGAACATCGCGTGAATCGTACCCTTCGAATCCACGATCAAGGACGGATGGCAGCACTGGCAAATTGTGCCCTCGGGAGATTCGTAGACCAGAACGTTCTTCGACCATGTGGCCCCGCCGTTGGTCGAGGCCGCGCCGTAGAGCTTCGTCCCCTTGCCGCGGAGGTCGAGCCAGGCGGCGAAGAGTACGCCCGCGCCCGCCGACATCGCGTGCAGCCCTTCGCGGGCCGAGCCCGCTACGTCGTTCACCCTCACGCCTTGCGACCACGTTTTTCCGCCGTCCGTGGAACGCCACGCGATCACATCGCCGTCCGCGCCGCCGCCCTTCTCACCGGTAACCGCCGAGATCACGATAGCGCTATCCGCAATCGCCACACGCGGCCCGCGATGACGGCCAAGGGACAACTTTCCGGATTCCGCCACTTTCACCGGCTTTGAAAATGTCCCTCCTTTGTCCGTCGACGCGGAAAAATAGACGCCGTTGCCCGCGCCGAAAGTCATCGCGACCCTCTTCGCGCTAACGGCCATCTGAGGCTGGCGATATTCCACCTTGGGTGTTTCCGGCGTCAATTGAATGATGAGAAGGGCGAGTGGCAACATGGCTAATCCATGATAGCGGAAGCGCCAATGGACATGAATGCGTTACGCTCGTCCGACGCACCCTGGCGCTGAACGAGAAAGACTCCGAGCAGATCTTTCTTCGGATCCACCCAGCCATGCGTTCCGAACGCGCCGCCGTGTCCGTAAGCGCCAATGGAGGCGAGCGGCAGCGACAAGCTGCCCATGGGATCCCGCACCAGAGCCCAGGACAAGCCGTATCCGAGGCCCGATGCGTTTGCTTTGAGGTCGCCCGTATGGAGCGCGGTCATCACCTGAATTGTGGATTTCGAAAGAAGACGCTTGCCGTTGTACGCGCCGCCGTTGAGCATCATCTGGTAGAAAGCGGCGAGATCGGCCGCCGTCGAGTACATTCCGCCCTCCGGCAGGGAGTACTTCGCGCCCTTGCGGAACTTGAGCGGACCTCCGCCCAGAGTCTCTTCGCCCATCTCCTTCAGCTTTCCGTTTTCGAGCGTGTAGCAGGATGCGATGCGGCCGTGCTTCTCGGCGGGCGGGAAAATGTAGCTGTCCTTCATGCCGAGCGGCTGGAAGATGCGCGACTCGAGAAACCGTTCAAACGGCTGATCGGCCAACACTTCGACAATGCGGGCCGCGGTTGCGATGCCGATGTTGCTGTATTGCCACTTCGTGCCGGGCTCGAAATCGAGCGGATGCTGCGAGCCCATGGCGACCACCTGCGAGAGCGGCATGCTCATCCACGTTTTCAGGTTGTTGAACGATGGGGGGAGGTTGGCGTACATCCCGGACGTATGCGTCAGCAGATCGCGAATCGTGATGGGGCGCGACGGACGTTTGAGGTTGCGCGTGCCGCCATCCTCGCCGGCGACCATCCACTGGCCGCGAAACTCGGGCAAATGCTTCTCGACGGGGTCGGAAATCGCCAGCTTCCCCTCTTCCATCAGAATCATGACTGCAACCCCAACCACGGGCTTCGTCATCGACATGATCTGGAAAATCGTGTCGGGCTTCATGGGCGTCTTCGCCGCGAGATCCTGGTAGCCGACGGCCTCAAGTGAAGCGAGCGCACCGTGGCGCTGCAGGAGCGTGACCGTGCCCGCCACGGTACCCTTCTCGACGAAGGATTTCATTCGGACCGGAATCCGCGCCAGGCGCTCCGGGTCCATGCCCGCCTTCGAGGTGTCGACCGCGGGCGGGGCGGCGAAAACCGCGTGAGCCAGCAGGACTGGCGTGGCGAAGAAAAACATCCGTCGTGTCGTCATCGTGAAACTCCTCACATCTAAAACTTCGTTTGTTGCCAGACAGCAAAAGCGCACTTCTCCGTCAACTTGCATCAACTTCTCACGTAAGTGGATTATTTGCAATGTCCGTCACCGACGCCTCTCCATGGACGGTTACGGTCTCATCCGAATGGACGAGGGTCTGTCATAGCGTGAAACGAAAATGACGAAATCGACGCCGGAAACGGTCAGGAACGCTGTTTTGCCATCTGAACGGTCTCGGAGGGGTGCGCGAAATCGGGATTAGCTTCGTTATTCTCGGGGCTCGGTTCCGGCCGGGCAGCGGTTCGGGAGGCAGTTCGGAAACGGGGCTGGCGGTATACTGACCTCCTGTAACGGCTGGTTTTCTTCAGTTCCAGGCTTCCTCCCGGCGGTGGTCGTCGCGCAGACGCATGAGGTTTGTCGAGCGCTCTTTGAAACATCCGGAAAACATCCGCTGGAGACGGGCCTCATAGTGGTGAAGGAGGTTAAGATCCGGCGTCGCCGAGAGTTGGGTGAAGGGGCGAGCATGGTGCATGCAGGGGTTCGTGCCGCCTTGATCTCGAATGTTTTCATCCAGAAGGCTGGTCTCCATAGCGCAAGCGCGGCGCATGCGCCAAAAAGCGGAGACGATTTCTTCGATGAGACCGTCTTCGACACCGTCGAGGGGGAGGAAGCGGTCGCGAAACTGGCGGTGTAGCCCCTCGAAGTTTGCCAGCGATTCAACGTCAAGCAAGACGCAACTGGCGAGGAGACCATGGCGATACGCGTTCTGAGCGGAACGCGCGAGACCGGCGGGAGTTTTGCGGCCGTGGCCAAGAGCACCGTTGGCACGGGCAGCAACTGGATGCGCGTGAGAGATAGCTGCCAGAGCGCGATATTGTCTTGCATAAACCACGATGCAATGAAAAATAGACCACTGAAAGGAGCTTCTGCGGATCGGACGCCAAAACCGCTTAGCTGATTTGCGCGGCTCGAATAGTATATTCCAATCGAAGAATGAGCCTGAAGGAGGAAGGGAGCGAACAGCCGCGGGGCCTCCTTTCTTGAGTTGAGAATGACCAAAAACTGCCCATACGCCGTACAATCTCCGGGGCCGACCAACGGGAGGTGGGACACCGCCCCCG
>CAMDED010000037.1 GCA_945893365.1 Candidatus Sulfopaludibacter sp. SbA3
GGGGGCGGTGTCCCACCTCCCGTTGGTCGGCCCCGGAGATTGTACGGCGTATGGGCAGTTTTTGGTCATTCTCAACTCAAGAAAGGAGGCCCCGCGGCTGTTCGCTCCCTTCCTCCTTCAGGCTCATTCTTCGATTGGAATATACTCCGCCAACCGCTGCGCGAGCCGCCGAAATCTACGCCATCGCCTTTCGCACTTTCTCGAGAAAACTGGTGACCACGACCTCGGGGTCCCCCTTTCCAAGCGCCTCGATCGGCAGGAAGCCGCGAAACCCGACCTTCTCGATGATGGCCCTCACTCTGACCAAATCGATTGGCGTCGATTTCTTGCCGTACCAGACGTTCTCTTTCACTTGCCAAGTGCACGCGTAGGGCAGAAGCTTCTCGATCTCATCATACGGATCGCCTTGACGTAGGCTTCCGACATCCAGAATGACGCTGAACCAGTCTGAACCGACCGCCTGTACAACTCGAATCGTCTCGTCCGCCGTTTTCAGAAAGTCGTCGTGATGTTGCAGTCCGACGATGACGCCGTGTAGTCTTCCATACTCCGCGCACTCCTTGAAGGCGGGAACCATCCATTCGAGCACCCGGTCGAAGGTGTAACCTTCCGGCACGGCCTTGCCGGAGAAAACGCGAACGAAATTCGCGCCGAGTTTGTGGGCGACTCCAATCCAGTCCTTCACCAATTGGATCTCGCCCCTTAGCCTCGCGGAGTCGGTCAGCGTGAAGTCGTTTCGAACGCCGGTTCCGTTGATCGTGACGCCATTCAGATAGGCTCTCCGCTTCAGGTTGAAGAGGAACTCATCGCTCGGAACCTTCGGATAGCCCGGAAAGTAGTAGCCCGTGGTGTCGACGCCATCGATGTCGTGCGCCGCGCAGTAGTCGATGACGTCGTCAAGCGTCATCTTACCGGCCATCAGCGGCGCGTTGAAGGAGTAAGCGTTGAGAGCAATCTTGATTTTGGAGCCGCCGCGCCGCTTCACTTCGCCTTTCGCAAGCGCCGCCCGCGGTCCTTCCGCGAGTGCTGAAATGGCCGCGATCCCCACCGACCGCGCCAGGAAACGTCGTCGTTGCATGCTGGCGATCATGGTCTCTCCCGCGATTTCGAATGCCCCGAATTTCGTCCCTTTCTTTCCAGGGCCGGCATCAGTATAGACCGATCGGCGCGCTCCGCACAACCCGCTGAATTGAGTCATGAATTGAGTCACATAAAAATATGACCGAAGGGAGCGCTGCTAGCGCTTCGCCGTAAGCGCGAGCGCCGCTTTCAGCCCGCCGGCGCGCTCGATACCCGGCACGAAGAACTTCGCCAGGAAGTCGCTGTCGTCCCCGCGGAAGGCGGAAAGATCCGCAGTCAGCTCCACGGGAGTCTTCGCGAGCGCGGCCGCGAACAGACACCAGACCGCAGCCTTCTCGAGTCCGGCAACCCGGATACGCGAGGCCCCCGAGGCGCGTAGAAACTCAACTGCGGTGAGGATGTCCTGGACGCGATTCGCGTCGTCGCTTTGATTGAACGTGAGGAAGAACTTTCCCGACCGGTCGCGGGGAGCGGAGGCCGAGCCCGTCTGGAAAGCGTCGATCGCCAGCACCGTCTCACCCCGTCCGATCGCTTCCCGGGCAGTGGCGCTCCGGCGCGCCGCGTTCGCCCCGTCGGGATGGACGATGAGTGCTGCGATGCGCTCGCCACGCGGATCGGCGCCCCGCAGGTAAATGCCGGGGACGCGGTCGCCTTTTCCCGGGCGGCCAAGCAACACATGCTCGCCCGAGATCTCGCTCACCGCGCGCTCCGGCTGCTCCGCGAGGAGCGCGTAGGCAAGCCGCTCCCGCATGATGGAAGGCTCGTGTATGGCCTCATTTTGCCGCTTCGCCGAAGCGATCCACTGCTCGAACAATCCGGCGTAGCTCAGCGCGTTGGCGGGAAGGGCGCGCCCGTGCAGGGCCAGCATGTTGTGGGGCATCTCGGGATGAATCGAGCGCTCCTTGATCTCATCCGCGTTCGGGTCGGCGAGTACGCTCCAGGAAAAAAAACGGTACACGGCCTCGCGGCTCTGCTGGTTGTAGTTGTGAGGCGCGTCGATCTGGACGCTCTTCACGAACTCCGCCTTGTCGTACAGCTCGTAGATCGAACGAATGGCGGGATACTCCTCGCGGAGGGTGTTCTTCGTCCAATCCCCCGTGGCTGAAACCATCAGCATGGGACGCGGCGCCATGAGGGCGCCGATCTCGACGTTGAAGGTCCCGACGCGCAGATTCGGCGCGTTTTCGCAGGGGGAGCCGCCCTGCATGATCGCCGAAATCATGTTGACGGGCGCGGAATATTTCAGCCTGTCATCGACGGCCGAGAGTAGAAACGTCTGGGTCCCGCCGCCTGAAGCGCCGGTAGCGCCGATCTTCTCCGCGTCCACATCCGGCAGCGATTGCAAAAAATCCACGGCGCGGATCGAGTTCCAAAGCTGTAAGCCGAGCGGCCCAAATCCCCAGAGCTGCTCGCGCCGGTCTCCGAAAGCGTGCGGCGTTTGCAAGGTGTCGTTGTACCCCACCATGTCGTAGGCAAACACGACGAAGCCCTGGCGGGCCAGACTGATGCCGCGCGCCGGAATGGAGCCAAGCGGCTGATGTTCAAGCCTTCCGTAACTCCAGTGGCCATGGGGAGAAACGACTCCGGGGAATTTGCCCTGCTTGCCGCGCGGCCGGTACAGATTGCCGCCGAGATAATAACCAGGGAGGGTTTCGAGCAGGACCTTCTCAATGGAATACCCTTCGCGGTCGAGGCGTCCGAATACCTGGGCGTTGAGCGGCGTTTTCTCAGGCAGCGGCACAAGGCCCGCCGCGGAGAGTATCTGTTTCCGCAAATGACCGGCTCGCGTTTCCCACTCCGCCCGCGTCTTGAATGCGGGCATCGTGTAGTGTGTATTGGTGTCCGGAATCACAACGTTTCGCGAATCCTGCTTCGGCATCTGGCCGAAGCAGGAGACCGCTATCGCCGCCGCGAGAATGGGTTTTAGCGTCATTTCAACTCCTCCGCCTTCACCGGACGCGTCGTACCCGCGCCCGCGTAATAGATGTAAGAAACGATATCCGCAAGCTGGGCGGCCGTGTATTCTTTCGAGACCGCCCCGTGGCTCCAACCGGTTTCCTTGGCGATCGAACCGATCTCTTCCCGCAGCACGCTTCGAAGCACGGGCGGCGGCGAAGTCAGATCGTACAACTTCACAATACCGCCTTCGGAGCCAGTCTGAAGGGCCGGAAAGGATTCGCCGTTCTTCAGCTTCACGATTGAAGTATGGTTCGAGGACGTGGCCTGAATCGCCGCGCCGAGCTGTTTCGGCGTCATCGACGCGGCTTTCGACAGGTCCGGACCGGCGGCGATCCCACGCCCTCCCAGTGCGTGACAGGTGGCGCAGCGCGGCTGCTTCTGCGCATCGAAGAATGCAGCGTGTCCGCGGCCCGCCTGCGCCGGACCCTTAAACGCGTTTACCGCCGCGGGTCCCACGCCGGGAGGCATCGGATTCGCCGGAGCCGCATCCGTGGCGGAGGCCAAACTCATGATGTAGGACACAACGGAATCGATCTCGCCGCCGCTGAGGCGGTCCTTCCAGCCGGGCATCGCCGATTTCGGCACACCGTCGCGCGTCACGTTGACGAGATACGTCCGGTCAAAGCCGCGGCCGCGCAAACGGGGTCCGCGTCCCGCCGAGCCACCCACGCCGTGGCAATAGCCGACCGAACAACTCTGCGCGAAAATCGCTTCGCCCTTTGCAACGGCCGCCGGATCGGCCGCGGCCTGCGCCATCAGCAGCGCCACCGCGATCATCGGGTTACCTCCGGAAGCGCGAAGGTGAACACTGTCGAACCGGGCGGGAAGTCCTCGGTCTCAGGCCAAATCTGCGTCATGATACCCGCCACCGCCGAACCCCATCCCGAGGGCGTCGCAACGTACTGACGGCCCCTCACGGAATACGTAACCGGCGAGCCGCGGTGCCCTGAGCCCGTCTGGAAGCTCCAGAGCTTCTCGCCGGTCTTCGCGTCGAGCGCAAAGAAATTGCCTTCGGGGTCGCCGGTGAAAATCAGGTCGCCCGCCGTCGAAAGTTGCGAAGCGAGCAGCGGGTACTTCGACCGGTACGTCCAGATTCTCTTGCCCGAAACGGGGTCATAAGCATCCAGGTGACCGCCGCCGTCCGCCGGCATCTTGAGCTGGAACACGCCGCCGAAAAAGTTCTGGCCTTCCTTTGGGTCTTCTTTCTGGACTGTGACCGTTTGACACCATTCGATCCCAGTGGTGTAGAAGAGTTTCGTGCGCGGCGAGTACGCGGCGTGATTCCAGCTTCTGCCGCCGCCGATCGACGGGCAGATCGTCGTGGGCTTGCCGATGGCCGGCTCGTTCCGGCCCATCAACTCGCCCTTCGCGTTCACTCCCGCGATCCAGTTGATATTCTTCGCCACCGGCCACGCCGAGATGAATTCGCCGTTCGTGCGGTCGACGACAAACGTGTAACCGCCCTTGTTGACGTTGATGAGCAGCTTTCGCATCTTGCCGTTCACCGGCAGATCGACAAGCAGACATTCGTAAGCGGAGTCCCAATCCCAAACGTCGTGAGGTATTTGCTGGTGGTGCCACTTGAGCGCGCCGGTATCGGCGTCGAGCGCGACCACGCTATCGGTGTACAGGTTCGCCCCTTTGCGGGATTCGCCGTAGAAATCGGCCGCCGGGTTGCCGACGCCCCAGTACACCATATTGAGTTCGGCGTCGAAAGAGCCGGTCATCCAGCTGGAGCCGCCTCCGTACTTCCAACTGTCGCCGAGCCATGTTTCGTTGCCCTTCTCGCCTTTGGCCGGGATGGTCCAGAAACGCCACGCCTGGCGGCCGGTTTTGATGTCGAAGGCGGTGATGTAGCCGCGGTGGGCCGAGTCGCCGCCGGTGACGCCGACAATCACCTTGCCCTTGGCAATCAGGGGCGCGCCCGTGATGTTGCAGCCGCACTGCTGCATATCTTCCACGTTGGTCTTCCACAGCTCGCGGCCCGTCTTCCGGTCGAGCGCTACCACGTGGTTATCGAGCGTCCCCATGAAAACGCGGCCCGAATCGACCGCCACGCCCCGGTTGACAGGGCTGTAAATGATGCCGATCTCACGAGGATTCTGGTAGAAGTAGTGCCACAGCTCCTTCCCTGTTACGGCATCGATCGCGAACACGCGATTCCACGACGTGGCGAGGTACATGACGCCATCGACGACGATCGGCGTGGATTGCAGTCCGCCATCCACCTTGCCCGTTTGAAAGGCCCACACGGGGACGATTTGTCTGACGTTTGAACGGTCGATCTGGTCGAGCGCGCTGTGGCGCCATGCGCTCGGGCCGCCGCCGTACTGAGGCCAGTCTTCACGCGTGACGTCTTGTGCGAACGCAGCCACGGCGAAGAAGAGGGGCAGAGCTGTTTTCATTTCGAAAGAACCTCGATGCAGGCGCGGCAGAAGGCGGGAAGGTCGTCGGGCTTTCGCGAGGTCACGAGATTGCGATCCACGACGACTTCCACGTCGGAATAGCTGGCGCCGGCGTTGATTACGTCGTCTTTGATGGCGAAGAAACAGGTTGCCTTGCGTCCCTTCAGAATGCCCGCGGAACACAGAACCCAGGCGGCATGGCAGATCGACGCGACCAGTTTACCTTGTGCGTCGGTATCGCGGACGAGTTTCAGCGCATTCGCATGACGGCGGATGTGGTCCGGCGCGTAACCGCCCGGCACGACGACACCGTGGAAATCGGCTGCCGAGACTTCGTCGTACGATTTCTCGCACGTGACCGGGTAGCCGAGTTTGCTCGTGTACGTCTCACCCGCCTTTGCTCCGACCGTGACAACTTCCGCCCCGGCCTCGCGGAGACGGTAGAGCGGATACCAGACTTCCATCTCCTGGTAAATGTTGTCGACCAGAATGGCGACTTTCTTCCCTTTTAGATCCATAGCGGACCATCGTATCATTGGCGGCGGGGGCCGGAAAGCGGCGGGAGTAGACGGAGAGGACCGGAGAGGCGGCGGGATCGCAAGAGGCGGCGGAACCGGAGAGGCGGCGGGATCGGGAGGCGGCGGGAGCGGGACAGGCTGAGACCAAGGAGATGGCGGCGAGACGGCGAGAAGGCGGCGGACCAGAGACGCGGCGGGACCAGGAGAAACTCATGACAAGACGGAATTTGTTGGTGGGAGCGGCTGCGAGTGCGGCGATCGCGAGTGGCGCGGCGGCGAAAGACCCGCTCGACGACGCCTGCGCGCTGATTGAGAAGGCCACCTCCTCGGGCGAAGTATCCGCCGCGGCGCTCTATGTGCGCAAGAATGGCAAGACCTTTTCTCGCGGATTCGGACGCGCCAAGGCCGACAGCGTGTTTCTGTTGGCGTCGATCACGAAGCCGATGACCGTGACAGCCGTCATGGCGCTGGCCGATCGCGGTAAGGTCTCGGTGGCGGATCCTGTGCACAAGTACCTTCCCGAGTTCATCGGCGGAGACCGCGACTCGATCACCGTGAGGCGCCTGCTGACGCACACCTCGGGATTGCCCGACATGCTGGCGGATAACCTGGATCTTCGCAAGCGCCACGCGCCTCTCAAGGATTTCGTCGCCGGCGCCTGCAAGACTCCTTTGCTGTTTAAGCCGGGCTCGCAGGTGAAGTACCAGAGCATGGGAATCTTGCTCGCCGCCGAAATTGTGGAGCGCGTCGCGAAGACGCCTCTCCGCGCTTTCCTTGAAAAGGAGGTCTTCAAGCCGCTCGGCATGGAACACACCTCGCTTGGAATGGGCCGCTACAAGATCGCCGACACAGCGCAGTGCCAGGTTCCCACGGACGACGATTGGAACTGGAACAGCGAATATTGGCGCAACCTGGGCGCGCCATGGGGCGGAGCGCATTCCACGGCCGGGGAGGTAGCCAGGTTTCTGGACGCCTTTCTGCACCCGGACGGCCGCGTCGTCAAACGCGAGACCGCGGCTTCCATGATCGTCAATCAGACCGGGCTTAAAGATCCCTGGGGCTACGGGTGGATGCTCAAGCCCGGCACGTTCGGAAAGCATTGCTCGCCGAAGACGTTCGGACACTATGGATCGACGGGAACGGTGGCTTGGGCCGATCCAGAGTCCGGCACGGTTTGTGTTCTGCTCACGACGAAGCCCGCGGACCAGTCGCGGGCGGGATTGCTTGGACCCGTGTCGGATCTGGTTTCCGCCTGAAAGCGCGCCCCGGCGCTAATTCGGCTTCCGCAGCCGTTCCAGGCCGGCTTCAAGCTCTTTTCGCAGAGGACTCGTCAGACGCTCCGGTAACGCGGCAATGGCTTTGAGTTGCGTCTCAATCGCACGGGAGTTCTCGCCCCGCGCGGCGTAAGCGGAGGCCAGCACCTCCAGGGCTCTCGGATCGTGGACCACCGCTCCATCCACGGCGCGTTGCGCGATGGCCAGCGCCGCGGCCGTGTCGCGCAGCTCCGGCACGGGACCGGACAACAACAGCCGCGCAAAATGCAGCATTTCCCCTTGCGTGGAGAGGCTGCTCTCGGCGTGTGGCCTCAGAAGCCGCAAGGATTGCGTAACCAGGGCGTGCGCCTCCTGAGGCTGGCCCACCTCACTCAGGAGCGCCGCCAGACGGACTTGGATGTCCGACAAGTCCCGCTGCGCCTGAATGCTTTGCTGATCGTCCGTCCACAACCGCTCCAGAAGTTTCCGCGCCTGGCGGTAATTCTCCGTCGCCTCCGCCTTTCGTCCAAGGTCTCGCTGCGTGTCGCCAAGAACGGTGAAACAGTTCGCGGCCGCGCGGCGAAGGAGCGGCGCCGGATCGTCCGGGAGAAGAAGCTTCCGGTACATGCCGGCCGCCTTCAGGATCCCGGCCTCACCGGCGGCCGTCTTGCCGCTCTTTACGAGCACGTAACCGGCTCGCTCCGTGCCGAGCGCATCCGCAGCCTGAGCCTCCATGCTATCGGGCTCGTCGGTGAGCCAAATGCGGACGAAATGCATGAAACGCTCGTAGGCTTCGGTCGAGAGCTTGAGATCGCCGGCCTGGAGGCGGGCATAGCCGACCTTGTCGAGCGTGGCCAGTATGTTCCGCCTTCCCTGCCGCGCCGCCCTCTCTCGTGCAGCCATCTTTTCAAATGCGTCCAGGGCGTTGCCGTACTTGCCCGCGGCTTCGGCGAACGAGCCGTTGTTAAACAGCAGGTCTCCGAATTTCAAATTGACACGCGCGATGTCGGCTCTTTGCGGAGTGTTGAACGGTTCTTCGGTTGCGACAAATTCCGAAAGAGCCAGCGCTTTCCCGTAGCTTTCCTCGGCTCCCTTCAGGTCCATCACGTAGATGGTGCTTTGGAAATCGCCGATCCTGGCGTAGACGTCCGCCAGTTCCCGCAGCAGCGCGGTGTCGCTCCTACCCTGATCGGCGAGGCGGTCGAGCGCGGCCAGCGACGGAGCGATCGCCATCCGCTGCATCGGTCCCATGGAAGCTAGAGACCCTTCGTCAAAGCGGAACAGGAAATGCGCAATGTGCCGTACATCGGCGGATTTGCTCTCCGCCAATCGTGCGCGGCGGCCCGCGTAAAGCGAATAGGACCCGAGCATTACCGTTACCGCGAGGAGTCCGCCGAAAACCACGGCCAGCGCGGCGCTTATGGTCCGGTCGCGCAGTAGGAACGTCTTCAAAGCGCGAAGGCGCGATCCGGCGTAAACCGAAACGGCATCGCCCCTGAGGAATCGGCGAAGATCCGCCGCCAGTTGATCCGCGGAACCGTAGCGCTTCGCCGGATTCTTGTCCATCGCCACGCGGAGTATCGCGTCGATTTCTCCCTGCAGCGCATGGCTCAGATCTTCCGAACGCGTACCCTCCATGCGCAGATAGGCTGGATTCGAAGCTGCCTCCGCCGCGCCTCGAATGGGCATCGTGGCCGCCACACTGGCGAGCGGAGGCTCGGTCTCGAGGATGGCCTTCGCCAGTTCCTCCTCCGCCAGAAGATCCTCCTCGAACGGAGGGTGGCTGGTGAGCAGACCGTACAACATGGCGCCGAGCGAATAGACCTCCGAAGCCGTTGTCGGCGCGCGGCCTTGCAATACTTCAGGCGATGTTGCCGCGGAAACGGGAGCGAACGCCGATGCCGCCGGCGTACCCTCCAGGAGTTTCCCAAGCGAGATCGCCGGCAATTTCACGACGCCTTCCGGCGTTACGAAAGCCGAGTCCGGGTGGAAATCGCGCAGCAGAATGAAATGCCGATGGCAGTTGTGCACCGCGTCGCAGATCCGGAGAAACAACTCGACGCGGGACTTGGTCGAAAGCTTGCGCTGATTGCAGTAGGCTTCGATCGGTTGTTGGGCCTCGAAATACGGCAGGGCCACATAAAACAGGCCGTCATCGAGAACACCGGCGTCAAGCAGGGGAACCACGCCTTGCTCATCCAAGCCCTCAAGCAGGCCGGGGTTCTCCCGGAAGCGGGCTGCGATGCGGCTGGCGTCCGGGCATTGCGGATAAATCTTGAGAAGGACTTTCGGGCGATCCTCCCGGTCCGTCCGAAGCCCGAGAAGCAGGGGGGCCGGAGAGTCCGTAATCAGCGGGCGTACCACGGTGTAGGGACCGAAACGGCGTGTGGAAAGGGATTCGGCAAAGGCGATTCGGACAGCCGACAATGCCGTCCGGCCCGCATCGCGCTCCAGGGGTTCGACGCTCATGCATTCTTACTTTCGCACAAAAGTCGTTTAGGACGCACGGCGTCCGCTCTTGCCAATGTTAGACAATCTCTAATTATGCCGATGGCGGTTTGGAGTTTCCCGCTTCGTCTCAGCTTTTTCCCGCCGTGGGCCACACGACGCCCTGCTCCTTCTTCGAAACCGGGGCCTCGCCGCGGAAATGAAACTTCTGCACGCGCTGGCCGCGATAAGTTTCCGTCGTAAAGATGTTGCCCTTTGAATCGGTGGCAATGCTATGCGGCGCGTAGAATTGTCCGGGCTGCCTTCCGCCGTCGCCAAAGGCGGTCAGGATCTCGAGCGTATCGCGCTTGAGGACGTGAACCTTCATGTTCGACCCATCCGCCACATAAAGGTACTTCTGCTCCGAATCTTTCGATAAGGCGATGTCGAACACAGAGCCGTCGCCAAGCGTATTCTTCGCGATGAACGCTTCCTTCACGAAAGTGCCGTCCGTCTTGAAGACCTGGATGCGGTCATTGGTGCGGTCGCAAACGTACAGCAGGCCGTCTTTGGCGAGATCGACGCAATGCACCGGGGTGCGGAACTGTTGAGCGGGGGGGTCGCTTGGGTTGTAAGGCGGCAGTTGCGTATCGTCGGGCTTCTTGCCGTAGGCGCCCCAGTGCCGCTTGTACTTTCCCGTGCCGGCGTCGTAAACGATGACGCGGCGGTTGCCGTAGCCGTCGGCCACGTAGAGCTCATTGGTCTTCGAATCGACAAGCGTCTTCGCCGGCAATCTCAGGTTTTCGGTATCGTTGCTGCCCTTGCTCTGGTTGGGCTTGCCGATCTGCATCAGGAATTTTCCCGACTGGGAGAACTTCAGGACCATGCTGTCGTGAATGGCTCCGCCGCCGGCCATCCTGCTCTCGTCCGAGGGCAGGGCGGCAGGCTGCTGGCCCCGGCCGTTGCCGCCGATCCAGACGTTGCCCTTGAAGTCGACGTCGATTCCGTGGTTTGACGCCGGCCATTCGTAACCCTCGCCTGGGCCGCCCCAATGTCCGGCGAGTTCGCCCGCTTCATTGAATTCGAGGATAGGCGGGGCGGGGACGCAGCATTCGGAAGCGGGCGGATCCCACGTGGCGTACTTCTCCTTCGCTTCGAGCGAGCCCCCGCGATGGATGATCCAGACATGGTCCTTCGCATCAACCGATACGCCGATGACGGCTCCCAGCACCCAGTGGTTCGGCAGCGGCTTCGGCCACATCGGATCCACTTCAAAACGCGGAGCCTGAACGCCGCCGCCAGCTCCGGCATCGCCGCCTGTCCGGGGCGCGCAGGACTCGACCGCGAGCCCGCCGGCGATTGCGAGAAGGACCGCCCCAACGTAATATCTCCGCTTCATTGCTTCTTTCCTCCGGATACGGCGTACGCTATGATACACGATTTGGTTCAAAGGGAACAAGGTTTTGCGCGCTTTTCGTTTGCCGCTGTTTTTGACGATTCTGTTTTTCACGCTGGAGAGTAGCGGGGCGGCTCACGAGGTTCCGAGCGACGCGACCGTCCACGCCTTCGTCAAGCCCGCGGGCGAGAGGCTGCAATTGCTGGTTCGCGTGCCGCTCAGGGCCATTCGCGACCTCGACTTTCCGGAAATCGAGCGAGGCTATCTGGATGTGGAGAAGCTCGCGCCGCGGCTGCCGGACGCGGCGACTCTCTGGATCTCGGACTTCGTGGCGATTTACGAGGGAGACACAAGGCTGCCAAAGCCGCGCATCGTCTCGACCCAGGTGTCGATCGAGTCCGACAGATCCTTCGCTTCATTCGAGGAGGCGCTCGCTCACGTGTCCGCGCCGAAGCCCGCGAACCGTGAGAACCTCTTCTGGAACCAGGTGTTGTTCGACGTCCTGTTTGAGTATCCGATTCATTCGGATCGATCCAGGTTTTCGATTCGTCCGAGGCTTGAACGGCTGGCGGCTCGAGTGACCACCGTGCTTCGGTTCCTGCCTCCGGGCGGCGCGGTGCGCGCCTATGAGTTCGCGGGCGACCCGGGACTGGTTCCGCTCGACCCCCGATGGAGCCAGGCAGCGTGGCGTTTCATCGAACTGGGCTTTTTCCACATTCTGGATGGAACCGATCATTTACTGTTCCTGCTGTGCCTGGTGATTCCGTTCCGGCGCCTGCGCGCGCTGATAGGCGTGGTGACGGCGTTCACCGCGGCGCACTCGATTACGCTGATCGCGTCGGCATACAACCTCGGTCCCGGCGCGCTGTGGTTCCCACCACTCATCGAGACGCTGATCGCGCTTTCGATCGTCTACATGGCGGTTGAGAATATCATTGGATGGGACGCGGTCGGCAATAAAGTCACGCGCGAGCGCTGGATGATGGCGTTTGGTTTCGGGCTCGTGCACGGATTCGGGTTCTCGTTCGCGCTTCGGGAGACGCTGCAGTTCGCCGGTTCTCACCTGCTGACCTCGTTGCTTTCGTTCAACCTGGGTGTTGAGCTTGGGCAGCTTCTCGTCCTGGTGGTGCTGATCCCGTTACTTGAAGCGTGTTTCCGGTTCGTGGCCGCGGAGAGGATCGGGACAATCATTTTGTCCGCGTTCGTGGCGCACACCGCTTGGCATTGGCTGGTGGAGCGGGCGGATCACCTGCGCAAGTTTAATTTGTGGACTGCTTTCGACATGAGATGGTTGGCGTTGATTCCGATAGCCGCCGGCGGCGTTTGGGCGGCGCTGCGGTTGCGGCGCGGGCGTACGGATAAAGGCCGCGGTGAGGCGGGGGAGTAAAGGGCGGCGGTCGATGCCGGCG
Organism: Candidatus Sulfopaludibacter sp. SbA3; assembly: GCA_945893365.1. Taxonomy (GTDB): domain Bacteria; phylum Acidobacteriota; class Terriglobia; order Bryobacterales; family Bryobacteraceae; genus SYKU01. The sequence continues at coordinate 12,448 of CAMDED010000037.1, forward strand.
AGTGCACAATCCGGTGACTGAGAATCGGGGATAATGTGTTCGTGGCTACTGCCGATAAAGCCGATCTTTCCCGGATCACACTTGTGCCGGGTCAACGCTCGGGACAACCTTGCATCCGTGGATTTCGGATAACGGTGTGGGATGTGCTCGATATGCTCGCATCCGGCATGACCGAGGATGAGATCCTGCGCGATTACGCGTACCTGGAGAAGGCCGACTTTCCCGCAGTCTACGCCTATGCTTCGCAGGCAGGGCGCGAGCGCATATCGCGTTGAAGCTTCTATTCGACGCCAATCTCTCGCCTAAGCTCGTTGGCCGTCTTGCCGAACTTTTCCCCGACTCGATCCATGTTTTCGACACGGGACTTGCGCGATTCACCTCGTCGCGTTCCTAAAAGCGAAGAAATGACACGCAAGAAGGTCACCGTGTCTTGTTCGTATGCATGAGATTGAGGAGTTCCCGGCACGTTTGTGCCATCGTGGCCAAGTCGTTGGTGCTTATGGTTTGTAGGTCCGCATGGTCCTCGCGGTTGCGTAGCGTGATCAACTTGCCAGTGTGGAGGCGCCGCAAGCCTGCCCGAAGCCAAGGGTAGTCACGCCCGAGCCACTGACCGAAAGCCGCGAGGAGCGGAGCGTGCGATCGCGTGCTGAGCTCAATGATCGTGAGCATTTGCCCGAGCGATAGGCCACCGTATCCATGTAGGTACCGCAGCAGGAATTCTGCCTCATCTTTCTGGGCGTTGAGGATTGCCGGTGTTGTTGTTGTGCGGAACTTGTCGAAGATCACGGTACGAAGTTCCCGCTCCACAACCCAAGCGAAGCTGTGTGCGGCGAGGCCGGGCGCCTGTGGGATAGTGGTGCCCCGAAGCCAAGTGCCAGTGGCCCAGCGCTCCCGAGATTCCGCGGAAATGCAATCGAATGCCGGCCAGTATTCCGACAAGAGGTCGGATATCCGTCGTTGTTCATCCGGGTGCGAGGTGCCGATGGTGGCGAGCTTGTCGTCGATGTTGGTAATCGTTGTGATGCTGCCGAGTGCGAGTGCGATGCTTACGTTAGGGTCCTCGCCTAGCGTTGGGTTCCTGTCGGTTTCTTTGCGCAGCCAGTCGTACGCGGCATGGTAGTCCCCTTTGGCTTGGTGGAGTCGTGCGAGCCGCTCGTACGTCCCGAGTTGTTCAGGAAATGCGTGAATCCACCCTGTTGTAGCGGTAATGGCGCTGTCAATGGCGCCGCCCCTCTCGTGCGCGCTGACGAGGCATTCGTGAATTCCTGGCAGAATGCTTTGGGTGATCTTGTCGACCCACAGGAGTCCTGCCTCGGTTGCACCAGCCGCGAAGAGTTCCTCGCGGTGGTCGAGCATCCACTGGTAGGCGGTGGCGGCGTTTTGGTGGTCCCCAATGTCAGTGTAGGATCGGGCAAGCATGAACCGTGCTGTTGGCGGAAGTTCGTGGGATCGTGCGCGTTCCAGGTGCTTGATAGCGTCCCTCAGGTGATCCTTGTCGTCGTCCGTAATGGTCTCGCTGGCTTTGAATTTGTTGAGTCCTGCTTTGTAAAGCAAGAGGACGTTTAGGCCGTGGAAGACATCGCCACGCGGTCCGTGCGGCTTAGAGCCGATGGGAAGGTCCCAATTTAAAGGCGACTCTTCCAATTCCAGCGGGTCGGCAAGGGCAATGAGGAAGTGCAGCCGTCCGGTGAGGTAGTGGTACTCATGTGCTGAGACGCGGTCTTGGAGTTGGCCACAGAGGGCGAGGGCGCGCTTGTAGTCGGTGATGACGCAAGCATTGGTGATTTCCCAACGAATGTGAGGCAGAGTTACGCAGTGGTCGATGTCGCGGAGCCGGACGAAGTACGCCAGTTGTCGGCGGAATTCTGCGCGTTTGTACTCCGCCACTTCTTCCCTTTCAAGGACGTCGAGCGTCAGGAGTCCGTAATACGTGCTCAGCGTCAGGAGCCGCGCCGCGGCATCCTCGGGGTCCCGGGAGAGAACGTTCTCCAGTGCTTTTCGTAATGGTCCGTCGTCGTTCGACCAAGCGTCCACCAGTTCCCTTTTCATGTCGATGTGAAGGTCGTTGATAAGCGGGATCTGCACCTCGTTGGCGATGCGATCCCGCGTATCGTTGATCCACTGATTGACGGTGTGGAGTAGTTCCATGGATGCTCACGCTCTCCCGCTGTCCGGCACAAAGGCTGAGCGCCCAGCGGTTGCTTCACGATTGTCAACACTAGCACAGTACCCAAAGCAAGGGCGACTTGGCTATGCCCTTTGGCTTTACGTCGGCGTTACGTAAGAAGTGGACGCAGGCGCGCCGGAAATCCCGTTCCGGACGTTGGCGCCCATAGTACGAATTGCGGAGAAGCGGCCACCGATCCGCACGCTCCGCCTTAACCGCCGCCGCGTCTGCGGTACGATAAGCGTGTGAGTCCATCCGCTGAAAACCCCTCCGCCCGCCGCAGTTTCCTGAAGACGGCGGCTATCGCAGGAATCCCCGCCCTGCTGAGGGGCGCGCCCGATTCGAAGCCCATCAAAGTCGGGTTGGTGGGATGCGGCGGACGCGGCACCGGGGCGGCCGCTCAGGCCTTGAAAGCCGACGACTTCGCCGAGCTCCACGCCGTCGCCGACATTTCGCAAGAGCGCGTCGACGCCTGTCTCGCCACGTTGAAAAGAGTGGCCGAGCCCAAGGTGAAGGTCGGGCCCAACAACCAGTTCCTGGGACTCGACGCTTACCGGAAGGTGATCGAAAGCGGCGTCGATGTCGTGCTGCTCGCCACGCCCCCCGGCTTCCGCCCGCGGCACGTGCGCGCCGTGGTCGAGGCGGGAAAGCACCTGTTCTGCGAGAAGCCCGTCGCCACCGATGCGCCGGGCGTCCGCAGCGTCATCGAATCCGCCGCCATCGCAAAGCAGAAAGGCACGTCGATCGTCACCGGCTTCTGCTGGCGCTACAGCAACTACATCAAGGAAACCTTTCGCCAGATCGAGGATGGCGCGATCGGCCCGCTGGTGGCCTACTATGCCACCTACTACACGAGCCCCGTGAAGCCCATGCCGCTGGCGAGCGAGCGGCCCGAGGGCATGAGCGACGTGCAGTGGCAGCTCGCGAACTGGTACAACTTCTCTTACCTTTCGGGCGACGGGTTGGTCGAGCAAGCCGTCCACAGCGTCGACAAGCTGGCGTGGGCCATGCGCGACGCGCCGCCGGTCGGTTGCGTCGCGACGGGCGGCCGCCAGATTCCGCAGCCGGGCGGCAACATCTTCGATCACTTCAACATCAATTACGAGTATGCGAACGGCGTGCGGTGCTTCCTCGGATGCAGACAGCAGGTCAACTGCTACAACGAGAATTCGGACTACATCCTCGGAACGAAGGGCGCCTGCACGATCGGCCGCGGACCCATTCCGCGTATCACGGGCGAGAAGACCTGGCGCTACGAAGGCGCGAAGTACGACATGTATCAGGCCGAACACGATGCGCTGTTCGCCTCCATCCGCAAGGGCGCTCCCATCAACGACGGCGTGTGGATGGCGAATAGCACGCTGCTTGCGATCATGGGCCGCATGGCCGCTTACACCGGGCAGCAGATCACCTGGGAGCAGGCGATGAATTCGCAGGAGAAGCTGTTCCCGGACGATCTCGACTGGAACGGAACGTTCGCGCCGCCTCCGACGCCGCAGCCTGGTATTACGAAATTTCTCTAGCAGGACGGGGTCGGCGGGGCGCGCACGGGCGGCGGCAGGACGGCGCAACATGAGACGGATCGCTTTGCTGATGGCCCTGGCCGGCAACCTTGCGGGCGCGGTGGACTTCGTGCGCGACGTCCGGCCGATCCTCGAAACCACGTGTGCCGGATGCCATAACGCGCGCAAGGCAGGCGGGGGCGTGCGGCTCGATCAGCGCGATTGGGCCATGAAAGTTGTGTCGCCGGGCAAGCCGGAACAAAGCAAGCTCTACCAATCGACCCAGGTTGCGCCGGGGCGCGTGGGGATCATGCCGCCGGGCGGGCCGCCACTCACGCCGGAGCAAGCCGGGACGCTGCGCGCGTGGATCCTTGAAGGCGCGGCGTGGCCGAACGGCGTCACGCTCGGGATGCCCGCCGGAGCCATGGCTGACGACATTGAGCTGACGGGCTTACTCCACAAGAAGATTGCGCCGAGCGCGAGCCATCCGTTTCAAGCGTACAAAATCACGATCTCGGGGAGCGATGTGGCCTTCGAGATGGTCCCGATCGCGGGCGGCGATTTCGAAATGGGATCGGGCGACGCTGAGCGCAATGCCAAACCGGATGAGCGCCCCCGTCACAAGGTGACGGTTGAACCATTCTGGATGGGCAGGATGGAAGTCACCTGGGACGAATACCGCTTGTTCATGACCAACACCGCGAAGGACGAACTGGTGGACGCGGTGAGCCGTCCGACGCGTCCCTATGTGGAGATGAGCTTCGGCATGGGCATCAACGGTTTCCCGGCGATCAGCATGACGCAGCACGCGGCGAACAAGTACTGCCAGTGGCTCAGCGCGAAGACGGGGCATTTCTACCGGCTGCCGACAGAAGCCGAATGGGAGTACGCCTGCCGCGCTGGGACGGCGGGCGCCTACTCGTTCGGAGACGATACCGCGAAGCTGGACGAATATGCGTGGCATGACGGAAACAGCAACGGCCGATATCAGAAGGTGGGGCTGAAAAAGCCGAATCCGTGGGGTCTGTTCGACATGCACGGCAATGTGATGGAGTGGACGCTCGATCAATACGCGCCTTACGGGGAAGGGCCCTCGCGGTCGCCGTGGGTCAAAGCGACGAAGCCGTATCCGCACGCGGTGCGCGGCGGGTCGTGGATGGATAGCGCGGAACGGCTGCGCTCGGCGGCGCGTACGGCATCCGATTCCTCCTGGAAGATGCAGGATCCGCAGTTGCCGCGCAGCATCTGGTATCACACGGACGCGCAGGGTCTGGGTCTCCGCGTAGTCCGGCCGCGGAAGGTTCCCGCTGTGAAGGAGATGCACCATTACTGGAACAGCGGCGTGGAACACGAGTAGTCTGTTGTGCGTTCTGGCCGCCGCGCGTCTTGCCGCCGCGGAGCCATTTGAATTCGCCGAACCGCACATGGGTACACTGTTCCGCCTGAAGATGTACGCGGAAACGGAACAGGCGGCGCGGGCTGCGGCAGGGGCGGCGTTCGAACGCGTGCGCGATCTCGACGCGCGGCTCTCCGACTACAAGCCTGAGAGCGAGTTGAACAGCCTGTCAACCGAGCCGCGCCGCTTGAGCGACGACCTGTTTCGGGTGCTCGAACACGCGCATCAACTGGCGCGCGATACAGGCGGGGCGTTCGATGTGACCGCCGGCCCGATCGTTCGTCTCTGGCGGCAAGCGCGGAAAACCGGCGCGCTTCCGTCGCAACAGCAGATAGAATCGGCGATGCGCGTGAGCGGATACCGCAACCTCGGGCTCGACTCCGTTAGTAGAAGCGCGTACTTGAGGGTGGGTGGCATGCAGCTCGATCTAGGGGGCATCGCCAAGGGTTACGCGGCCGGGGAAGCGCTGCTTGTGTTGCGGACGCGCGGCATCACGCGCGCTCTGGTGGCCGCGAGCGGCGATATCGCGATCGGCGATGCGCCACCCGGGAGCGAGGGCTGGCGAGTGGGGATCGACCCGTTTGAGAAAGGCTCGGGCTTCGAGCGTGTACTTACGCTGAGGAATTGCGCGGTCTCAACTTCGGGCGACGCGAATCAGTTTACGGAAATCGGGGGAGTCCGCTACTCGCACATCGTCGATCCGCGAACCGGATGGGCGTTGACCCGGCGCATCGCGATGACGGTCGTCGCAAACGGGGGCATGATCGCCGACGCGCTGGCAACGGCAGGCAGCGTGATGCCGAAATATCTGGACGGTCTTGCGGGAGTGCAGGCGATCGTAGTGCACGACGGGAATTAGCGGCCTATTGGGGAGGGCCTACGGCCCGCGAAATTTCATGAAAAACGTACAGAATGGGAAAGCCTGGCGCGGCGAGGCGGTGGAAGGCAGTGGAGAAGTCGAGACTGGAACCCTGTTTGATCCGGAGCACGCGCGCTTGAGCGAAAAATTGGGCGTCGTTGTCTTCCCCCGCAAACTCCGCAAGCTCGGTTATCAGGTTGCAGGCGAATCTCCTGCAGCGGGTAACCGTGCATGAGCGGGAGGTTTTTCGATTCTGCCATTCGCGAGGTGAAGGCATGCGGCGACAAGCGCTCGCTGCCCCACCGGCTGCAAATTGCAGCAGTCGTTTCATTCCAAGCCCTTAGCGGCGTAGTAGCCCTTGCGCGCCTGTACCTTGAGATTCTTGTCCGCCAGGCGCAGTTCGAGTTGGCGGAACCCGCCGGCGGAGCCGCCATCGCGCGGCGTGTAGCCGATCGAATACTGGCTGCGCATTTCTTCCTGAATCTGCTTGAAGATCTGGTCGAGCGTGTTCTTCCGGTCCACGTGGTGGACGCGCCCGCCGGTTTCCTCGGACATCTTTCTTAGATCGCCGTCGCCGCCGCGCGCGAATCCGCCGTGTCCCATGTAGGCGCGGTTATCCACATAGTAGATGCTGTAAACGATGGAGTCCGCTTTCTGCGCGGCTTGGATGGCGGCGGCGCGGTCGAGAGTGCTTCCCTGGTCGTCGCCGTCCGTAATCAGGACGATCGCCTTGCGCCCCACCTCCTTCGACAGCCGCTCGTTCGCGGCCAGATACACGGCGTCGAACATCACCGTTCCACGCGGCCTGCCGGCCGTAGGCACGGGACCGGGGTGCAGTCCGCCGACGCCCGCATTCAGACGCAGCCGGCCGAGCCCTTCGTGAAGCAGCCTCAGGGAATTCGTCGAGTCCTGCAGCAGCTCGGACTCCGCGCCGAAGCTGATCAGAAACGCCATGTCCTTCTTGCGCAGAACCTGCGAAAAGAACTGATGGGCCGCCTGCCGCTCCTCGGCGATAAGGTTGGCCTGGCTGCCGCTGACATCGACCAGGAGGCCGATCGTGAGGGGGAGATCGGTGTCGCGCGTGAAGTACTTGATCTCTTGCTGCTTCCCGTCCTCGAAAAGCGTGAAGTCGTCTTTCTTGAGCGTGCCGATGAGCCCGCCTTTCTTGTCGCGAACGCTGCAAAGGACGTTGACGAGGTTCACGTCCACGCGAATGGGCTCCGGAAGCTCCGGCTGCGCGGGGGCCGCTTGTTGGGCTGGGGCGGCTTTTTGGGAAGGAGCGGCCTGCTGGGAAAAAACCGCGAGCACGGCCACGGCGGGAATCCATTGCATATTCATTACAATGACAGAGACGCGGCGCAAGAGGAAGTTGTTTCTCCCGGAGGGTGTGATGCGAAAGATAGTCGATCATTTGAAGAAGGCCGACCCGGTGATGCGCGGCATTGTGGACGCGGTGGGACCGTACCGGATGGATTCGCTCGATCCCTGCTTCGCGACGCTTGCCCGCTCGATTACCTTCCAGCAACTGAGCGGCAAAGTGGCGCGCGTCATCTATGGACGCCTGGAGACGGCTGTGAAGGCCAACGGGATGACTCCGGATGGAATATTGCGGCTGCGTCCGCAGCGCATGCGGTCGCTCGGACTTTCCAGGCAGAAGACGGAGTACATCCGGGATCTGGCGCGCTGCACCCGCGACGGGATCGTTGTGTTCGAGGATCTTCCTCGCATGCCGGACGAGGAAGTGATCGCCAGCTTGACGCAAGTGAAGGGAATCGGAATTTGGACGGCGCAGATGTTTCTCATGTTCGCGCTCGCTCGCCAGGACGTGCTGGCGGCGGGCGATCTCGGCATCCAGACGGCCATCAGGAAAGCCTACGGTCTGGAAGCTCTGCCGAAACCGGTGGCCGTCGAAGAGATGGGCGCGAAGTGGAAGCCGTACCGCACGGCGGCGTGCTGGTATTTGTGGCGCAGTCTGGAAGTGAGCGACGCCAAGGGCGGAGCGCTTTGATGCGGGGCGTAGTAAGCGGCGCGGGCGTAGTAAGCTGAGAACTGCCGTGGAACTGCATTCGATCAGGCTCGAAATACCGGACGGCGGGAACCTCATCGTGGGGCAGACGCACTTCATCAAGTCCGTGGAAGACCTCTACGAAGCCCTTGTGAACACGGTTCCGCAGATGAAGTTCGGCATCGCGTTCAACGAAGCGTCGGGACCCTGCCTGACGCGTAAGGACGGGAATGACGCGGACCTTACGGCGCTCGCGGTGCGCAATGCGGCGGCGATCGCGGCGGGGCACATCTTCGTGATCGCGATGCGCGACGGGTATCCGATCAACGTTCTTGGCCGTATCAAGGAAGTGCCGGAGGTGTGTTCTATCTATTGCGCCACGGCGAATCCGGTTGAAGCGATCGTGGCGGAGACCGCGCAGGGCCGGGGCATTCTGGGCGTCGTGGACGGGGCGTCTCCCAAAGGCGTGGAGAACGAAGCGGAAGCGCAATTCCGGCGCGACTTTCTTCGCAAGATCGGGTACAAACGTTGATCATCGCAAACGAAGAACAACTTGAGGATGTGCTGTCGCGGCCGAACGAGGCCGACGCGGCGGCAATGGCCGCGATGCGGGGAGACTTGCTGCTCCTGGGCGTGGCGGGGAAGATGGGACCCAGTCTGGCTCGGCGCGCCAGGCGGGCATGCGAAGCGGCCGGCGTCTCAAAGCGCATCGTGGGCGTGGCGAGGTTCTCGAATCCCGGCGCGCGGCGGCAGTTGGAAGACTGGGGCGTTGAGACCATCGCCGCGGATCTGCTCGAACCGGAGGCCCTCGCGGGGCTGCCCGATTTCGAGAACGTCGTCCACATGGCCGCCCGGAAGTTCGGCTCAACGGGCGCCGAATCTCTTACCTGGGCGATGAACTGCTATCTGCCGGGACGTGTGGCCGAGCGATTCCGGCATTCGCGCATTGTGGCATTTTCCTCCGGTAACGTGTATCCGCTTTCCCCGCTGAGGCAAGGCGGTCCGGTCGAGACCGCGCCCTTGGCTCCGGTGGGCGAATACGGAGTGACGGCGCTCGGCCGCGAGCGGATTTTCGAACATTTCTCCCGAACCAACGGGACGCCGATGACCATTCTGCGCCTGAACTATGCGATCGACCTTCGATACGGCGTGCTATTGGACGTGGGGCGCAAGGTGTTCGAACGGCGTCCGGTGAACCTTGAGATGGGGCATGCGAACGTGATCTGGCAGGGCGACGCGAATTCGATTTGCCTCCGCTCGTTTGCTTTGGCCCAGTCCCCGCCCTTCGTGCTGAACCTGACGGGGCCGGAGACGATCTCGATTCGATGGACCGCGGGCCGTTTCGCCGAGCGGTTCGGCATTGAGCCTCAGTTCGAGGGCGAAGAGGCGGAGACGGCGCTGCTCAACAATGCCGCGCGATGCCACCGCCTGTTCGGATATCCCTCGGTGAGCGTGGAAGAGATGATTGAGTGGGTGGCCGATTGGATCGGCATGGGCCGCGCGACGCTGAACAAGCCTACGCATTTTGAGGCGCGGGATGGGAAGTTCTGATGGTGATTCCGGCGCACCCGCTTGCGCTCACCGCGGACCGGAAGCTCGATGAGCGCAGGCAGCGCGCGCTCACGCGATACTACCTGGCCTCGGGCGCGGGCGGCGTCGCGGTAGGCGTCCACACCACCCAATTCGAGATTCGCGAGCCTCGTTTTGGACTATACGAGCCGGTGCTCGCCTTGGCGATGGAGGAGATGCGCGGACGCGGCGTGAAAAAAATCGCGGGCGTCGCCGGGCCGCGCGCGCAAGCCCTCGCGGAGGCGCGATTCGCGCGCGATTGCGGGTATGACGCCGGACTGTTGAGCCTGGGCGCGCTACGCACGGCGCCGGTCGCCGAATTGCTCGAACACGCGCGCGCGGTGGCGGAAGTCATCCCGGTCTTTGGATTCTATTTGCAGCCGGCCGTCGGCGGCCGCGTGCTCCCTTACGCGTTCTGGCGCGCGTTTTTTGAGATTGAAGGCGTGGCGGCCGTGAAGATCGCACCGTTTAACCGCTATCAGACGATCGACGTGATCCGGGCGCTCGCGGAGTCCGGGCGCGCGGACGTCATTGATGTCTACACGGGCAACGACGATAACATCCTGATGGATCTGCTGACGCCATTCCGGTTCGGAGGCGTCACGGTGCGGATGAAGGGTGGCCTGCTGGGGCACTGGGCGGCGTGGACGAAACGCGCCGTGCAGTTGGCGGAGAGCGCGGTGGCGGAGAACGCGCTATCGGAACGCGAGCCGGAAGCGAAGAGAACCCCGGCGGAGTGGCTGACGCTTGCGACGGAAGTGACGGACTCGAACGCGGCGTTGTTCGACGCGGCAAATGGGTTTCACGGCTGCATCGCCGGCATCCATGAAGTTCTGCGGAGACAAGGTCTGCTCGCGGGGAGGTGGTGTCTGAATCCGGATGAGGATTTATCGCCGGCGCAGATGGAGGAGATCGATCGGGTGTACGGCGCCTATCCGCACTTGAACGACGACGCTTTCGTCGCCGAGCATCTGGACGAGTGGCTTCGATAGAGAGCCCCCTGCTATCCTGGAAGTTCCCACCTTATGGCAAGAGTGTTCCCTTTTCAGGCCTATCGTTACACCGCGAAGGCGGGCGACCCCGCGAATCTGGTCACGCAGCCCTACGATAAGATTTATCCCGCCATGCGCGAGCGTTACCTCGCGGCGAGCCCCTATAATCTGGTTCGCATCGTCCTTGGGGAAGCTTGCGCCGAAGATTCGGAAGCGGACAACGTCTACACGCGCGCCGCCGGCTACCTCGACAGCTGGATCGCGGAGGGGGTGCTCGCGCAGGATCCCGAGCCCAGCGTGTTTGCGTATTACCAGGAGTTCGAGGTCCCGGGCACGGGCGAGCGGATAACGCGAAAGGGTCTGATCGCGCTGGGAGCCCTGGAAGAGTATGCGAATGAGGTGGTCTACCGCCACGAGCAGACGCTTTCCGGTCCGAAGAAGGACCGCATGGAGCTGCTGCGGCACACGCGGGCGCATCTTGAACAGCTCTTTCTGATCTATCAAGACGCGGCTGGCGATATCGGCCGGATTCTCGATGAAGCGGCCGCCGGCGCGCCCGTTCTGGCCGTTACCGACGAATACGGCGCGCGCCACAGCCTGTGGCGGATTTCCGACGCGGCCGCGATTGCGCGAATTCAGACTCTGATGTCCGATAAGAAGCTGATCATCGCCGACGGCCATCATCGCTATGAGACGGCGCTGGCCTTCGCGAGGGACCATCCGGACGCGGCGGGGGCGGATCGCGTCGTGATGACGCTCGTCGACATGCACTCGCCGGGCCTGCGAATTCTGGCCACGCACCGCGTGATGAGCGGCCTCGCCGGGTTCAACCTGGAGACATTCCTGACGCGGGCCGAAGGGTTTGCCGTGTCGGAGCTCGCGAGCTTGGACGATTTGAAGCGCGCCTGGGAAGAAGGCGAAGGCCGCGTGATTATCGGTGTCGCGAGCGGCGGGAAACTCTACAAGCTCGACGGGGGACCGGCCGCGGGCCGGCTCGATGTGAGCGTGTTGCATGAATCGCTGATTCAGGGCGCTCTCCGCGTGACGGCGGAAGCGGTGCGAGAGCAGAAGAATATTCACTACGTAAGGGGCCTTGAAGCGGCGTATGAGGAAGTCCGCTCCGGTGTGGCGCAGATCGGGTTTCTACTTAAGCCGACGTCTCTCGGCCAGGTGGCGGAGGTTTCCTTCGGCGGCGGCGTGATGCCGCAAAAGTCGACCGACTTCTATCCGAAGCTGCTCTCAGGCTTGACGGTCTACAAGTTCTAGGAATCGATCTCGCCCGCGAGTTCGCTAGCGATGTCGACTCTCCGACCCAACAATCTTTCCAGTTCCAGCATGACAGCCGCCAGGTCGAGGAGCCATGTGCTCTCTCTCCACGTCACGAGCGGATCAACGCCGCTGTCAGCGCGGGAGTCGCCTCGTGGGGCAGATCCGAGAACCGTACCTGCGTGGGGCCGTGGCTGGCCGCAATGCGGGTGATCGCCTCACGCCTTTCTCGGATTGCGTCGCCGAGAGTCAACTCAGCCACGTTTCGATCTCCTTCTGAAGTACGCCGCCCGTTTCCGCAAGGACAGACCGGCTTCGAGTGATAGGCACCTCCGCCCTCCGACCCGGTATACTGGTCTTTTCCATGCTAAGAGTCCGTTTTGCGCCCTCTCCCACCGGTTTTCTCCACATCGGGAGCGCCCGCACCTTCATCTTCAACTGGCTCTACGCACGCCATAACGGAGGAGCCATGATTCTCCGCATTGACGACACCGACGTCGAGCGCAACACTGAAGCATCGCTCACATCCATCTTCGAAGGCCTCAACTGGCTAGGGTTGGAATGGGACGAGTTGTACCGGCAGTCCGACCGGCTGGCGCTCCACAGGCAGGCCGCCGAGGCAATCTTCGCCAAAGGCCTTGCCTACAGGGACTTCACGCCTGCCACCGGCGACGAAGGCGAGAAATCCCGCGCGAGCGGGCCGTGGCTCTTCCACTCAAACATGCGGGAACTCGCGGTCGAAGAGAGCGATCGCCGCGCGGCCGCCGGCGAACCGTTCGTTCTCCGCTTCCGTGTGCCGCGCGAATCGCGCCCCAATGTGACCTTCGCGGACGCCGTGTATGGCGACCAGTCCAAGGCCACCGTCGACATCGAAGATTTTGCGCTTCTCCGTTCGAACGGAGCGCCAACGTACCACCTGGCCTCTTGCTCGGACGACGCCGATCTGCGCATCAACTTCATTATCCGTGGCCAGGACCACCTCTCGAACACCTTCAAGCACGTCCTCATCTTCGAGGCTCTCGGTATGGAACCGCCCCGCTTCGGCCACCTTCCCCTGCTGGTCGCACCCGATGGCGCGAAGCTTTCCAAGCGCCGTCACGGTCCCGTCGTCAGCGTCACCACCTACCGCGATTACGGATTTCTTCCGCACGCCTACGTCAACTTCCTGTGCCTGCTCGGCTGGTCGCCCAAGGACAACCGCGAGCAGCTTTCGCGCCGGGAATTGATCGATGCCTTTACTCTCGAAGGCGTGAATCGCGGCAACGCCGTGGTCAACTTCAGCGAGGAAGACCCCATCGATCCAAAGGCGCTGTGGCTCAATTCCCAACATTTGCGCACAATGCCGGTGGACGAGCTGGCGCCCTTGGTGCGCGCGGAACTTGACGCCGCCGGGCTGGGCGTTCCATACGATGAGGCAGGCTTTCGCTCAGCCGTCGACGCCATTCGAAGCCGTTTCTTCACCATCAAGGATTTCGCCATCCGCGGCCGCGCGTACTTCGCCGACGATTTCCCGATCGATCCCGGCGCGCTGGATAAGCTCGACAAGCCCGGCGCCCGTGAAATGCTGCGCGAGCTCTCGGCGCGTCTCGAAGCAAACCCCGAATTCACGGAGCGGAGCGTTGAGGCGGACCTTCGCAAGCTCGCCGAGGAACGCGGCGTGAAAGCCGGATTGCTCATCAACGGAGCCCGCGCCGCGCTCACGGGACAGCCCGTTGGTCCCAGCGCCTTTGCGGTCTTCGCCGCGATTGGCCGCGATCGCGCGATCGCGCGTCTCGGAAAGGTGTAGCGGGATGATCGTCCTCGGTATCGGAGGTATTCTCGGCCATGGCGCGGCAGCCCTGGTGAAGGACGGAGAACTGGCGGCGGCGATCGAGCAATCGAAGGTCGTCCGGCGGGCAACGCGGGGCGAATTGCCCATGGACGCCATATCAGGCTGCCTTTCCCTTGCCGGGGTCGCGCCGGCGGATGTGGGCACTGTCGCCATCGTCCGTCCGTTGTCGCCGAATTTTCATCTGCAGCTTCGCTCGGTGTTCCCCGAAAGCCGCGTTGTGCTCGTGGAACACCAAACCGCGCACGCGGCGTCCGCCTTTCTGGCTTCGCCTTTCGAGGAGGCGACAGTCCTGACGCTTGACAGAGGCGGCGACATCCGCTGCGGCTCGCTTTGGCGGGCCGCGGACAATCGCATGGAGCTCGAGAAGGAGTTGTTCTATCCCGATTCCCTCGGCGATCTTTACGGACGCGTCACCGAGCTGTTGGGATTCCAGGCCTCGGCGGATGAGCACAAGGTCCAGTGGCTCTCGGCCTCGGGCGACGGGCAGTTCCGCGATCTTTTCACCGAAATCATGCCATTCGACCGCGAAGGCTGGCCGCGCATCGACCGCTCCTTCTTCGATGCGGGACGCCTGACCGCCGGCGGCTTTAGCGCTAGGTTCTATTTGCGTCTCGGGCTCGCGGACGGTGCGCGAATTCCCGAGGAAATGCGCGCGCCGGTTGCCGCGGGAATCCAGCGGGCCACCGAGGACGTGGTCGCGGCGCTCGCCGGTTGCGGGGAAAACCTTTGTTTTGCGGGCGGCCTCGGACTGAACGCCTTGCTAGTCGCCTCGCTTGAACGGTCGCCGAATTTCAAGAGGGTTTTTGTTCAGCCGGCAGCCGGTAACGCGGGTACGGCCATCGGAGCAGTGCTATACGCCTGGCACGCCGTGCTCGGAAACCGCGAGCGCGTTCTAATCCCAAATCTGAGTCTCGGCCCGGCTTTTGCGGCAGCCGAGATCAAGCAGGTGCTCGAGAACTGCAAGCTCGGCTTCCGCTACCTGTTAACGACGGGCGAAGTGATCGATAGCGCGGTGCGGCTGCTGGGCGAAGGCAAGATCGTCGCCTGGATGCAGGGCCGCATGGAATTCGGGCCTCGCGCGCTTGGCAACCGCAGCCTTCTCGCGTCGCCGCTAGACCCCTACTCGGCCGAGAATCTTAACGCTTTTATCAAACACCGCGAGTCATTTCGCAAGTTCGCGGCGTCAGTGCCCGCCGAGATTGCGTCCGAGTACTTCGAGGTCGGGCCCAACGCCCGTTTTCTGGCGACGGCCGGCCGCGTCAAGCCAGGCCACCTCAAGACGTTTGGCAGCGCGATCCTGGGCGAGGACACGATCCGTGTTCACACCGTCTCCCGCGAGGACAACCCGCTCTACTGGCAACTGCTCCACGCCGCCGGAGCCGTTACGGGGTTGCCTGTACTTTACAACACTTCGTTCAACCTGTTTGGCGACCCGCTGGTCTGCACGCCGCGCGATGCGGTGCGAAGTTTCTACTCCTCGGGGATCGACGCCATGTTTACGGGGAATTTCCTTCTGGAGAAGTAGCATTTTCCAATTGAAGTAAGATCCAAATGAAGCACGGTCCTGAAATGCGGATTCGTTTCCCAAGAGGTCCTGAAAACGCGCCCAGGGCGACGGGGGCAGCGGCGCTGGGCAGTCAAGTGCGGACAAGAATCCAGCGGATCATGTCATCCACGATGACCGGCGGCCGGCACGCCTTGCACGCCCTTGAAGCATACAGGGCCGAAAATCCTCAAGACACGCCCAATGCGGGCGATAAGGGGATTGTGAGTCTGTTTCTGGATAACGCAAACAACATCTTCGAGACCGCGTCAAAAGCACCCGGAGCCCCGGCCGACATGTCGATTCTCATCGACAGCAGCGGAGGCATCCAGATGGTGGCGGATTCGGACTGGCCGCTCGATTCCCTATGCCGGGAGCGCGGAGCCGTCATGGGATACCGCGTCACTTCCCGCGGCGGCAGCGTGAAGCTCGAAGGGCGTTCGGGACTCCACACCTGTGTCATCGAGTCGCCGCACCCTGCCCGAACGGCGATGCATCTGCTGGGGAGCCGCCCTCATTACAGCGCGCCCCAGACGTTCACACCCCCACTTCCCGCAAGAACTTTGCTGCTTCTTCCGGCGGCGTAGGATTGATGTAGAAGCCGGTCGCCCATTCGAATCCCGCAATTCTGGTGAGTCTCGGAATGATCTCGATGTGCCAGTGGTAGTGCTGGGTCTGCGCTTCCTGAATGGGAGAAGAGTGAATCACGAAGTTGTAAGCCGGCTGTTCCAGGACCTTGTCCAACTTCCGGAGCGTGGATTTCAGAACCCAAGCCAGATTCGCGAAACAACTCGCGTCGGCGTCTTCGAAGTGCGACTGGTGGGCTTTCGGCAGAATCCAGGTTTCGAAGGGAAAGCGCGGCGCGTAGGGTTCAAGGGCGGCGAAATGCTCCGTTTCCGTTACCATGCGGACGCCGGCATTCGACTCCTGATGGATGATGTCGCAGAACACGCAGCGCTCGCGGAACGCGAAATAGCCCCGCGCTCCGTCGATTTCCTCGCGGACCCGCTTCGGCGTGACAGGCAGTGCGATCAACTGGCAGTGGCTGTGCTCGATGGACGCTCCCGCCGCGGAACCGTGGTTCTTGAAGACGACGATAAACCGCAGACGCTGGTCGCGCTTCAAATCCACAATGCGCTCCCGGCACGCCCACAGAACGTCTTCGACTTGCCCCTCGCTCAAGTCGATGAGTGAAGCGCTGTGGGAGGGGGACTCGACGATGACTTCGTGTGCGCCCAAGCCGTTCATGCGGTCGAACATGCCCTCGCCTTCGCGGTTTAGATTGCCCTCAATCTCGAGAGCGGGAAACTTGTTCGGCACCACCCTCAGCGTCCACCCGGACTGATTCGGGCCGCCGCCCTGACGGTACGCCAGGACCTCGGGGGGGGTCTTGTGCTCCGCGCCATAACAAAAAGGACAGGGCGACCCTTCACGCGGCTTCGGCACCGGTTCCCGGCTGAAATCCGAAGGACGTCTGGCCCGGTCCGTCGCAATGATGACCCATCGACCCGTGACCGGGTCTTTACGCAATTCCGGCAAGTTGAAGACCTCCAGCGTTTCGCACGTTCTATGATAGCGTGAGAATTCGGTTATGAAGGGAAACTTATGCCCGCTCTGCCTTTCGAGATTACGCCAATTGAGGTGAAGCGCAGCCTGGACGCCGGCGAGAAGATGTCGCTGATTGACGTGCGGGAGCCGTTCGAATTCGAGCAGGCGCGCATTGAAGGGGCGCGGCTCGTTCCGATGCGAACCATCGCGGAGTCTTTGCCGTCGCTCGAAGAGGAGTCGGAGCGGGCCACTCTCATCGTCCTGTGCCATCACGGCATGCGCAGTCTCAACGTAGTGGACTGGCTGCGACGGCAGGGAGTTGAAGCGTGCATGAGCATGCAGGGTGGAATCGACCGCTGGAGCCTCGAGATCGATCCGGCCGTGCCGAGGTACTAACTCGCCTGGGGGTGGTTATACTCAATCGATGAGGAATTTGAGGCTCGCGACTCTACTTCCGCTGAGCTCTTGCGCCGCGCTGGGCCTCTTGGGTGAGACGGGGCCGGCGGAGTTTCGGGAGCACCTTCTCGCGACCGGTCTGAAGGGCGGCTATCAGGTTGTCGCCGCCGATCTCAATCGGGATGGAAGGCCCGATCTGATCGCTCTCGCCAGCGGAATGAAAGAACTTGTCTGGTTCGAGAACCCCTCATGGCGGCGCCACGCGATCGCCGGGAACCAGAACCGGATGATCAATCTCGCGGCATGGGACGCCGATTCCGACGGCATCCCGGAAATCGTTCTAGCGAGCGAGTTTGCGAATCAGGCGAAGAACAGCGTCGGCCTGGTCTCGCTGCTCCGCCACGACGGCGATCCACGCGGGCCCTGGAGCGTTACCGGGATCGACCGTCTGACCACCTCGCATCGTCTGCGCTGGGCGGATATCGAGGGCAACGGCAAGAAGGTTCTTGTGAACGCGCCACTCACGGGCGCAGCGGCCGAGGCCCCCGACTATCGCGGCAAGACTCCGCTTGTCTTCTATCGTCCCGGCGAATGGCGGCGCGAGGCGATCGGAGAAAAGAACGAAGGTGTAGTACACGGGATCTTCGCCGCCGATTGGGACGGCGATGGCCGCGACGCGATCCTCACAGCGAGTTTCGTGGGGTTACACCTTTACCGGTTGGGCTCGCGTGGCTGGACGCGCACGGAGATATCGGGAGGCGATCCGGCGCCTTGGCCGAAATCGGGTTCGAGCGACGTTGCGGTGGGACGCGGGTTCAACAAGAAAGCGCGGTACATCGCTGAGATCGAGCCGTGGCACGGGAACCAGGTCGCGATCTACCGCCAGGAGCATCGCGGTTGGGCGCGCACCGTGATCGATGCCGGTCTCGACCAGGGCCACACGATCCTGACGGCTGACTTGAACGGCGATGGCGTGGACGAAGTCGTAGCCGGCCACAGGGGCACGGCGCGTGGCGTCAATGTATACTACGCGGCGAAAAAGCGTGGATGGGAGAAGCGCAAACTCGATGGTGGAGACATGGCGGCGTCGGCATGCGCCGCCGCGGATTTGAACGGAGACGGACGCCTCGACATCGCCTGCATCGGGTCGGCCACCGCCAATCTGAAGTGGTACGAAAATCTCGGAGCCGTGCGGGAGGGTCCGTGAACGGTCCCGCTGTAACCATAGTTGTTCCCACGCTGGCCATGGACTCGATGTTTCTTTCGTGTCTCGACTCGCTTCAGACCCAGACATGGCGCGATTTCGACGTGCTAGTGGTGGATAATGGCGGATCGCGCGCGGCGCGGCGTCTGCACGAAGCGCGGGGACGGGAATCGCCCGGGCGCGTCCCCGTGCGTTGGGTGGAAAACAGCCGGAATGCCGGTTTCGGCGCGGCGGTAAACGAAGCGAGACGGCGTTCGCCTTCGCCGTTCGTGGCTACGCTCAACGACGATGCCACAGCGTCGCCGGAATGGCTTGGATCTCTCGTCGGAGCCATGGTGGATGGAGGCGTGGGGATGTGCGCCTCGCAGGTTCGTCTCGTGGGCCCGGAAGGTGGCAATGATGGCGGCAGCGATGGCGGCAATGACGGCGGCGGCCGTCTGGACTCGGCCGGCATGCTGATTGCCGTTGACGGCAGCAGCAAGCAGCGGGGGCACCTGGCGCTGGCGCAGCGCTTCGCCGTGGAGGAGGATGTCCTGCTTCCGAGCGCTTGCGCGGCTCTCTACCGGAGGACCGCGCTCGACCAAGCCGGCTGGTTCGACGAGGATTTTTTCCTGTATTGCGAAGACACGGACATTGGGCTGCGCGCCCGGCGTCTGGGATGGCGGTGCCGCTATGTCCCGCGAGCGGTCGCATATCACCGCTTTTCCCACAGCGCCGGGCGGGCTTCGGCGCTGAAGGCATACTATGTGGAGCGAAACCGGCTCTTCGTGCTCGCGAAAAATTTTCCTCCGCTCCTGCTCGCCGCGGCTCCTTTTGTAACGGCATTGCGCTATTATTGGCACTTCACATTCATGCTCCAAGGGATAGGCAAGGCGTCTGAGTTTCGCGGTGAAGGCGGGGGCGCGGTGCATCTGGTCTATCTGGCGGCGAAAGCGCACGTCGCGCTGCTCGTCCACGCCGGCCGTCTATGGCGGCAGCGGCGTCAGATCGGCCGTGCCGTGGCGCTCGCGCCTGGAAGCCTTTCGACAAGGGAGTTTAGGCGTTTGCTCCGGACGCATCGCATTCAGGCGAGGCAGGTGGCTGAACTGTAATGGTTCCAACGCCGGCGGGCACTCTCATGATCATCGTTCCCGCATACAACGAGGCGGGCGCCGTCGGCGCGGTGGTGGAATCGATCCACGTCGAAGCGCCGGGAATTCAAGTCGTTGTCATCGACGACTGTTCTTCCGACTCGACGATCGCCGTTGCCGAGAGCGCGGGCGCTCGCGTCCTGCCGTTGCCGCACCATCTTGGATTGGGCGGATGTGTCCAGGCCGGTTACAAGCTGGCGTTCGAGCTTGGGTATCAATACGTCATCCGCATCGATGGCGATGGCCAGCATGACCCGGTGTACATTCCCCGTTTGTACGACGTGCTGCGGAAGACCGGCGTCGAAATGGTCATTGGATCGCGCTTCGTCGACAACAACGGGAACCACACGACGTTCTTACGGACGCTCGGCATCCGGTTCTTCCGCGCAGTCCTGCGGCCGATTCTGGGCCGTGGCGTGCTCGACCCCACTTCCGGGTTTGTCGGAGTAAACCGCAAGGCGCTTGAAGTTTTCTCGAAGAGCTTCCCTCTTGAATATCCGGAGATCGAAGCGTTGGTCGTGTTGCGAAGGAAGGACTTCCGATTTATCGAAGTACCCTGCAAGATGCGGAAACGGATAGCCGGCCGTTCCAGCCTGACTAGTCTAAAGTCCGTCTATTACATTGTGCACGTTCTGCTGGGCGTGTTTGTGAACTTGTTGAAGATCGACAGGCCTCCGTGGAGGGGCCGGGGAGACTGACCGTGGACAGGCTGCTGCACATTCTCACAATATCGGCCGTGGCGCTGATCGCACTCACGCTCGGGACTTTGCGCCGCGATCACATCCGTGTCGAGTACTCCGTGAGCTGGCTGGCGGGCGCCGTGGTCCTGCTCGGATTGTCCCGCTCCCGCGGCGCGCTCGAAGAACTGAGCGTGATCATGGGCCTCGGTTCTTCTCCGCCCCTTGCGCTCGCTCTCGTCGTGGGTGGCGTATTCGTGATTATCTTCTTCCGATTTACAGTAATCATTTCGAAACTTCGCGACGACAATGTCGCGCTGGCCCAGCGCGTCGCGGCGCTTGAGTACTACAGGAAAAACCGCGGCGATGAAGGCGCCGCTACCTGATGACGGCGAGCGCACCTGAGCGGGGGCGAAGGCGCAAGCCGGAGGATGCCGGTTCGGCGCCCGGCCCGTGGGTGTTGCCTCTGGGCTTCTTCTCCCTTTTTTTTGCGGCTTGCGAAGCGTACGGTCCTGCGTTGAACGGACCGTTCGTATTTGACGATCAATACCTCCCTTTCCTTGGCGGCGGATTTACGCATTGGTCGCACTGGCTCAACGGGAACCGGCCGATGGCGTCGCTCACGTTCTGGTTCAACTACGAGTGGTCGCGCTTCGACACTTTCTCGTATCACCTGGTGAACCTGCTCTTCCATGCGGCGAACTCGCTGCTGCTTTATTTGATTGTGCGCCGGTTCCTGGCGCTGCGCGAAGTAAAGGCCGAACTGCGCGAGACGGTCGCGGGGTTCTGTGGGGCTCTCTTCCTGCTGCACCCGGTGCAGACGGAAGCGGTGTCGTACATCGTGAGCCGTTCCGAAAACTTGTCCGCGCTCTTTTTCTACGGCGCGCTGGCAGTCTTTCTGTATCGCGGCAAGCAGCCGGTGGGCTGGCGCCGGAGCGCCTGCATAGTTGTGCTGTTGGCGTGCGCGGCGTCCTCGAAGGAGCACGCCGTTACCCTTCCCGCGCTCTTGCTCCTGACCGACTATTTCTGGAATCCGGGTTTTACGGCGGAGGGAATGAAGCGGAACTGGAGACTCTACTTCGCCTTAGCGCTCGCGGCCGGGGCGGCAGTCCCCTATACCCTGCGGATCTTTCGCTACGCCGATAGCGCGGGGTTCGGGAGCACAAGCGTGCATTGGTATCAATACCTCTTCACGCAAGGCCGGGTCATCTTCGTGTATCTGAGGCTCTTCGTGGCCCCGTTCGGACAGACGATCGATTACGACTTCCCTATTTCGAAAACGATTCTGGACCAGGGAGCCTTCATCGGTTTGGCGGGTATCCTGGCGATCATAGGAGCCGCTTTCGCGTTCAAGAGGCGCTATCCACTTGCTTCGTACGGCGCCCTGGCTTTCCTGCTCCTGCTCGCGCCAACTTCCTCTGTCATGCCAATTGAAGATCCTATCGCGGAGCGCCGCATGTACCTGCCCTTCATCGGCCTGCTACTTGTGGCGGCGGAGGCGCTCCTGAGCGTGACCGTCCCGGTACGCAAACTCGTCTGGCCGCTTTGCGCCGTGCTCGTTGCCTGTGCTTTCCTGACGTATCAGCGCAACCAATTGTGGGCCAGCTCGGAAGCCCTGTGGAAGGATGCCGTGGCCAAGTCGCCGGGAAAGCAGCGCGCTCATTTCCAGCTCGCTTACGTTTACTACGAACAGCAGAGATGCGGCGATGCTTTGCGAGAGTTCGAATCCGCCGCGCGAATTAAGGAGCCGGACTACCGGTTGCTGTTCGATTGGGCTCTTGCTCACGATTGTGCCGGCGAAGCCGGCGAAGCGGTTGCGAAGCTGCTCCGCGCGATCGCACTTAACCGAACCGCGCACGCCTATTCTCAGCTCGGAATGCTTTATGCAAAACAGAACCGCCGCGCGGAAGCGCTGGACGCCTGGGCGGCCGGGGAAAAACTTACGCCAGGCTTTGAGTGGACCTATTTTTACCGGGGAAATCTCTATGCCCTCGAGAAGAACTACCCGGCGGCGATCGCCGAGTACTCGAAAACGATCGCCATCAATCCGCGCAATCAAGAGGCCAGATCGGCGCGCGCCGCGGCCCAAGGTCTAGTGAGGGAGACGCCCTGATTTAATGAAGGCGACGCCCCGATTTTGACAAAGGCCAAACCACGATGGCTCCATTGCGGATAGGCGTAAATGCGCTTTACCTGCTTCCCGGCGAGGTGGGGGGCACGGAAATATATCTTCGCAATCTACTCGACGCGCTTGCCCGCATCGACTCGGTGAACGAGTACTTCGTCTTTACGAACCGCGAGACCGGGCCGGACCTCGTGCCTGGCAGCGGCAATTTCCACCTGACGCCGCAAGCCGTTCGGGCGGCGATTCGCCCTCTGCGTATCGCGTGGGAGCAAACGATGCTTCCGCTTGCGGCGGCGCGGAAGCGCCTCGATGCCCTCTTGAACCCGGGATTTACCGCGCCCTTGCTTTGCCCTTGCCCCATGGTCACCGTGTTTCACGACATGCAGCATAAGCGGCATCCGGAGCACTTCCGATGGTTCGATCTGCCGTTCTGGAGGATGCTGCTCTACGGTTCCGCGAAGAGGTCGGCCGAGCTCCTTGCGGACTCCGAAGCCACCCGAGAGGATGTCTTGCGTTTCTACCGTCTCGATCCGGCAAAGGTTACGACCGTAACGCTCGGCGTAGAGGAGGAGTTCTTCTCGATCGGAAAGCGCCGGATGCGGGCGACGGCCCCGATCAAGCCCTCTCTTCAACCCGCTATTCGCTCCGGGCACTATATGCTCGCGGTATCGACGCTGCATCCTCACAAGAACCTGGACGGCCTGCTGCTGGCTTTCGCCGCCTTTCTGAAAACGAAGCCGGAGTATCGCCTGGTGGTAGCGGGGCTGCGGGGGTTTCACTCCGAGGCGCTTGAGCGGTTGCGTGCGTCGCTCGGGCTGGAAGATTCGGTGCGTTTCACGGGCTGGGTTCCCCGGACGGAGTTGTACGAACTCTACGCGGGCGCCGCGGCGTTCGTGTATCCTTCGACATTCGAAGGGTTCGGATTGCCGGTCGTCGAAGCGCTGGCGGCAGGCGTTCCCACGGCATGTTCGAACATTCAGCCGCTCGCCGGGATCGCCGGGGACGCGGCCTTGCTCTTCGACCCTGCGGACGCCGGACAAATTGCCGCGGCCATGGAGCGGATTACTTCAGACGATTCAGTACGCGAGAGGCTTACCGCGGCGGGGCCCGCGCAAGCGGCGCGATTCTCCTGGATAGCTACCGCCGAGCGCACCCTGGAAGCGATCGCGCGGGTAGCGCATTCCGGGGCCTGACTACAGGCGCTTCGATTACACGATTTGGGAAATGACGCGGCCGTGAACTTCCGTCAGCCGTTCCTTGCGCCCCTGGTGCATGAAACTGAGGGCATCCTGATTGAGGCCAAGTTGATGCAGAAGCGTTGTGTGCACATCGCGGAAATGGCAGGGGTCGTTCACCGCCCGCAGACCGATTTCATCGGTTCCCCCAACCACCTGGCCGCCCTTGATTCCACCACCGGCCATCCACATGGTAAATCCGAGGTTATGATGGTCGCGTCCCTTTGTCCCTTGCGATTCGGGCGAACGGCCGAATTCGCCACCCCACAGAACCAGCGTTGTGTCGAGCAGACCGCGTCTCTTCAGATCCTTGAGCAAGGCGGCGACGGGCTTGTCCGTCTGCGCGGCCATGCGAAGGTGGTTCTCTTCGATGTTATCGTGCGCGTCCCATTGCATGTTGCCCGGGCCGCCGCCGGATACCGGACACACGAATCGAACTCCTTTCTCAATGAGCCGGCGCGCCAGGAGGCAGCGGCGCCCGTAGTCGTCGGTTGGCGCTACTCCAATACCGTACATATCCAAGGTTTCCCGCGGTTCCGTCGAAAGATCGAAAACCGCCGGAGCCTCGGACTGCATCTTGAACGCCAGATCGTAAGCGTTGATGCGCGCGGCGAATTCCGTATCGCCGGGCGCCATGTTGGCCTGGTTGAGGCCACGGATCAGATCGAGCGTCTTTCTTCGTTCCGCGCCGGTAACTCCGGACGGAAGATCGAGGTTCAGAACCGGTCTGTCCCCGGGCCGGAACATGGTGGGCTGATAAACGGCCGGCAGGAAACCGTTCCCGTACATCGGCTGACCGGCTTCGAGCGCGCCTTTCGGATCGGGCATGACGACGTAGGCCGGGAGCGATTCGGACTCCGAACCTAAACCATAGATGGTCCAGGCGCCCATACTGGGAAATCCGGGAATCACGCGGCCGGTAAAAAGCTGATACTGCGCCGCGGAGTGCACAACCATATCGCCATGGCAGCCGCGAATGACCGCAATGTCGTCGATGCACTCGGCTGTGTGCGGCAGCAGGTCCGAGACCTCGATCCCGCTCTTCCCGTACTTCTTGAACGTGCGTTTTGTGCCTAGCAGAGTCGCCTTGTCGTTGACGAACTGATACTTCGCCTCGCCAAAACCGGCAGGGCGTTTCTGGCCGTGCAGCTCGTTCAGAAGCGGCTTCGGGTCGAAGGTTTCGATATGGCTCGGTCCGCCGGCCATGAACAGAAAAATCATCGACTTGGCTTTCGCCCGGTCCTTCATGTGAGGCGGCTTGGCGGCGAGCGGATTCAGCGTTCCGGCGCGAAGCTCCCGCTGGATGATGGAGGCGAGAGCCACTGCGCCAAAACCACAAAAGGCGTCGGAGATGAATTCACGGCGGTTACGGGTGATGCGTGAGTGTTCCGGCATGGCGTTTTTCAAGCGTTTTCGATCCAACCGCGTCTAGTTCACGTACAGAAACGCATTCAGATTGTACATGGCAAGAGCCAGTTCCTTCAGGCGCTGGGTCTTAAGATATTCGAGAGCGACACGGGCCTCGACGGCGTTTGGCGGGCGGCCAGCAACCAGGCGGTAGGCAAGATCGATCTGCTTTCGAGCGTCGGTTCCCGCCTCGGCCTTGAGGCGCTCAGCCAGCGCCTCGGCCTGGCGGTTGGCAGTGTCTCCGTTGAGTAACTCGAGCGCCTGCGGCGCATGGGTGCTCG
This sequence comes from Candidatus Sulfopaludibacter sp. SbA3, assembly GCA_945893365.1. Taxonomy (GTDB): domain Bacteria; phylum Acidobacteriota; class Terriglobia; order Bryobacterales; family Bryobacteraceae; genus SYKU01. The sequence continues at coordinate 37,581 of CAMDED010000037.1, forward strand.
ATTCGCGCCGCGGACAGCTCACCTGCAAGTCGGGCGCGTCGAAGACCTCCATGAAGGGGAGGTGCAGATTCCGCTTTGCGATCAAGTAGACGCTCCTGCGGTCATGCTCGGCTTTGTCCGGCGTTACCGCCCACTGCGAAGGCTTGTAGAGCGCGTTGACGAGGCCCTGATCGATCGGGATCATCACGCTCGGCCCGCCCGCGCGAGTATCCAATTTCCCGGACGTGGCCAGCATGGCATCGCGGATCTCCTCGGCTTCAAGACGACGCCGGCTGAACTTCCAAAGCAGCTTGTTCTCAAGATCCCTCTCTTTTGCGGTCTCCGTAGCCTGCGTGGAAGAAGCCTGCCGGTACGTATTGCTCGTCAGAATCAGCCGGTGAATCTTCTTGACGCTGAAGCCGCCCGTTACAAATTCATTTGCCAGGTAGTCGAGCAGCTCAGGGTGGGAAGGCCGCTCTCCCATGCGTCCGAAATCGTTCGGAGTCGCCACGATTCCGCGGCCGAAATGATGATGCCAAATGCGATTTACCATCACGCGCGCCGTCAGGGGATTCTCCGGATCCGAAATCCACCTGGCCAGCTCCGTTCGCGGGTTCTTCACATCCGGCGGCAATTCCGGCGCGTTGTCCGGAAGCAGAACGCCGAGCGGACGAGGCCCTACGCGGTCGCCCTTGTTCTGGTAGTCGCCACGAGCCAGCATGTGGATGCTGTCGCGATTCCCGGGCTCAAGCGCCACGGCGAACAGGCCGGGCAGGGGTTCAGGCCGTTTCTCTTCCAGTGCCTCGACCTTCTTGCGAATGGCCTCCAGTTCGTCGCCCTTCTTCCCTTTCATGGACTGCCGGAGCTGCCGGATCTCCGCTTCAAGCGGCTCCACCTTGGCCTTCCACTGCGTCTGTTCATCGGGCGAAGCTCTGACGACGTCGTTGAACTGGACGCCCGAAAAGTAAGCCTGAATCCTGTAATAGTCGCTGTGCCGGATCGGGTCGAACTTGTGGTCGTGGCAGCGCGCGCAGCCGAGCGTCACGCCAAGCAGCGCCGAGCCGACCGCGTTCGTCATCTCCGTCAGCACCTCGTTCCGGCTGCTGGCGACTTCCTGGTTGCCGGCGTTCTTGCGCAGCGGTCCCAGGCGGTTGAACCCGGAAGCGATCAGCGTTTCGTCCTCTTTGGGCGCGATTTCGTCTCCGGCAAGCTGCTCCGTAAGAAAGCGGTCGTACGGCTTATCGTTCTGGAACGCGCGAATCACATAGTCGCGATAGCGCCACGCGTCCTTTCGATGAGTGTCGTATTCAAAACCGTCAGTTTCGGCGAACCGCACCAGATCCAGCCAATGCTGGCCCCACCGCTCTCCGTAGCGCGGGCTCTCGAGAAGGCGGTCGACGAGGCGCGAATAGGCTTTCGGCGACCTGTCGGCGGTGAAAGCCGCTATTTCGGCGGGCGTGGGCGGCAGGCCGGTGAGATCGAAGGTCAGACGGCGGATCAGTGTCGGGCGATCCGCAATTGGAGACGCCTCAAGACCCTCTTTTTTCAGGCGCGCGAGGATGAAAGCGTCCACGGGATTCTTCGCCCATGCCTGTGCGGCCGCCGAGGCAAACTTGGGAATCTCCGGCTGGGATCGCTTTACAAAGGCCCAGTGGCGGCGATCCGTGGCGGTGTATTTCCCAAGAGGCGCGATCGCATCCGAGGCGATTAGCGCTGAGGCGCAACAGGCAACGATCCAGAATCTCCCGGGCAAATTTACATCCTCCAGCGATACCTTACACATAATACCACCCTTGGCCGGGTGGGACCTGGATCGAATGCTTTGCTTGAAGGGTTAAACCCTTGTAACCTGACTAGTGGCTGACACGCCTATTCAGTGCCAGCAATACCGGAAAAAATGCTGGTTGAATTCGATCTGATAAAACGCGCGCAAGGTGGTGACAGCGCCGCATTCAACCAGATAGTGCTGGCTTATCGCAAGCGTATCTTGGGGACGATTGCGCGCTTGATTTCGCGCGTGGAGGATGTGGAGGATGTAGCGCAGGAGGTTTTCCTGCGCCTGTTTTTTTCGCTGGATCAACTCCGCAGCCCGGAGGTGTTCGAGACATGGCTCTATAGGCTGACGGTGAACGCGGCCTACGACTATCTGAGGAAACAGCGGAGGCGGCCGGAGTCGCGCATGTCCGACCTCAGTGAGCAGCAGGTGATGATGGCCGACGCCGCGGCCAGCGGGAAATTCGACGCGGAGGAACAGCGGAAGCGGAGGGTGCGGGAATCGGTTTCATCGCTGCTCGGGGCGGTTTCCGAGGAGGATCGAATCCTTCTTACATTGAAAGAGGTCGAAGGATTGTCTTTGAAGGACCTGGAAAAAATTTACAAAGTGAAAGAGAACGCTCTCAAAGTGCGGTTGTTCCGCGCCCGGCACAGGGTCTTGCGAGCGCTGGGCTCAACTTCTCCGGTTGAGCGGTAGATCGAAATGGTGTAAAATTTATGACGGATTCGTCTCATCCTATGCCGAAAGATCAATTCCCGGAAGCTTACGAGCCGGCTCCTGAACTGTCGGAGCTGTTCCGGCAGTACCACGAGGCGTGCGAGCCGCCGGAAGCCGGCGCAAACTTCATGCCCGTGCTTTGGGAGAAGATCGAAGCGCGGCAGACTGTGTTCACGGTCTTTGGACGCTCCTCGAAGGCTTTGGTCACGTGCGCCTTGGCCGCAAGTCTCATGATGGGCATTTACGTGGCGATGCCGGGCAAGCACATCAACCCTTTCTACACGGTCAGCTACGTGGAAGCCCTCGCCGTCGACCAGGCGTTGCAGACGGCTGAGTACTCCGAACCTGTCCACGCGGACTCCCTGGTGGACGCCCAGGACGCGGAATTCGAGTTGTTATGAAACGGCCGGGTCTGACGGCGGTTGTTTATCTGGTGTTGGTGTTCCTTAGCGGGGCGCTGGTTGGAGGTTTCGGGCACCGGCTGTATACGCAGGGAACGGTCAGTGCGAGCTCAACGGCTGGAAGGAGCCCGGAGGAGTACCGGAAGCGGTACATCGGGGAAATGCGCTCGCGGTTGATGCTGGACGATGGTCAGGTTGCAAAGCTCAACGAGATTCTGGACTCGACGCGCCTGCAGTACAAGAAATTCAACGAGGCGCACAAGATCGAGTTGAGCGGAATTCAGAACGACCAGGTCGCCAGGGTGAAGGCAATCCTTTCCGATTCACAACGCCTGGAATACGAAAAGATGCGCGCCGAGCGGGAAAAGAACCGGAAGTAGGCGGGGCAGCCTGAATCGTGTCCGCTAAGCGTTTCGCAGTGATTCGCGCTGGACCATTGACGGCCGTCGAAGGCGAGCCGCGGGAAGGCTGATGCGCTTCTTGTCCGATATGAGCCGCTCGACTACGGGCGATGATCGGAAAACGCATTCCCACTGGCGACGGGATGGGCCAACGCTCCGGGCTGCCGAGCGCGCCAGCGACTTACTGAGCTGTCGCCTCAGGGGCAGGCGGCCGGTTTCCTCTGATCTTCTGATACTTCCTTTCAAATTTATCCACACGGCCCGCGGTGTCGATCAGCTTCTGCTTGCCCGTGAAAAACGGATGGCAGTGGGAACAAATCTCCACGCGGATGTCGCCTTTGTGCGTCGAGCGCGTTTGGAACTTGTGCCCGCAGGCACAGATCACGTTCAGTTCGTTGTATGCGGGATGAATGCCGACCTTCATTGGACTTCGGAATCCTTTCTAAACTCAAGTGTACCACGGGAGACACAAACCCCCGCAAGCCGACGGAAAACAACCGGCTGCTTACGGGGGCTGTTGCCACTTGGAACCAGGCGGACGTTTCTTAAAAGCGACGAAGCGGCCGGTCCACAGGAACGTAGCCTCGTGACTGAAACGAGGCCAGCAACGTTAGAACGGTCGGCTCAACAGCCGGCCACCTCGCGCGGTCTACTGTGATATTTCATCTTATTCTGGACCACCTCCTTTTTCAGTGCTGAGATCATAATAATTATTGCCGACACAATTTGTCAATCGCTTTTGTCGTCACAAGGAAGAAAGGTCACCTCGCCATGGTCCAGCGCAGGGTCCAGCGGAGTCACGATGCAAGCCGGATTGGAAAGGACTTTCATTCCACTCCTTAGAACGGTCCGCAATCCATGTCTGTGTTAGAATTCATCGCATGTCGATAAGGTCGCTGATCCCTCTTGTGTTTCTCGCGTCGTCGGCGTGGTGCCAGGCGCAGACTTTGATTACGGGGCTGCAAGGTCCGGTCAAGATGATCCTTACCCCGCGGGGCAATTTTCTGGTCGCGGAGACCAGCATGAGTCCGAATTCCGGGCGGCTGTCCTTCGTGAGCCGGGCAGGCGTGCGAAGGAGTCTGATGGAAGGCCTGCCTTCGGGGACCGAGGTCACGTTGGCGGGAGGAAGCGGTCCCGCTGCAATGGCCCTGCGCGACCGGACGCTGTACTTGTCCATCGGTCCCGGAGACTCCGAGCGTGCGGCAGCGCCGGGAACATCCATGCTGAATCCTCAGAGCGCCTCGTCGCCGATCTTCTCGTCGCTGCTCGAAATCCGCTTCAGCGCCGACGTGGACGCGATCGGCGGTACGTTCCGCATGACGGCGCAGCATCAGCAGGCGCTGAACGACGGCGGAGAGGTGGAACTCGCGGATGCGGGCGCCACGGCGCGTATCTCTCTTCTCACGCGCTTCCCGATGGCCGAGCCGCATCCGGCGGCCGTTTACAAGTTCTCCAATCCCTGGGGTCTGGCTCTGTCGGAAGACGGCCGCAACCTCTATCTGACCGACGCCTCGCAGAACTGCCTGCTGCGGATCGATACGACCACGGGCCGCTGGCGGAGATTGGCGCGATTTGGTCCGCTCCCGAATCCGACTCCGGTCGGGCCGCCGGTGGTCGATGCGGTGCCCACCAGTGTACGGACTTACGGTGATTCGGTGCTCGTCAGCTTTCTCAGCGGGTTTCCGTTCGCTCGCGCCAACGCCCGGGTGTTGATCGTGAACCCTGAAACGGGCGCTGCCGAGCCGTTCATTTTCAATCTCACCTCAGCCACGGACGTGCTGTGGCGGCCCAGGCCCGGCGGCCGACCTCAGTTCTTCGTGCTGGAGTTCAGCGCGAATCAGAGCGCCAACCCGGCTCCTCCCGGACGGCTATTGCGATTCGACGCCACCGATTCTCAAGTTGCCGGGACGTTCATCACGCCGGTGAGCATGGTCTTCGACGAGGCGACCAGCGATCTTTTCATTCTGGAGCTGCGAGGGCAGATTCAGCAGTTGAAGATCGACTAGCGAGCCAGCTCACGAATCCGCGGGCGGCGCGCTCGCCGTCCGCGACGGCGTCGACTGCCTCGCGGCCGCCGCCGACACAGTCTCCGTCGGCGAGGGTATTTGGGATTCGACGTCTACGCCGTCTCCGGTGTGATGGCGACGCACTGATTCCGCAGTTTCACGCCGTGCGCCTGCTCGATCGGCCCCTGCCACGGATGCCGCAGCAGCTCGTCGCGACTCAGGACCTGGCCCGGCAGTCCCAGATGGCGAATCTACCCAAGCGTCCATGCAACTTGCCGGCTTGCCGGACTCTCTGCGATGGGGAAGCCTACTACGCAGAGCACAAACTCGACTCCGGATTTTTTGCTTCCTCCGTGACCGGTGGCGATGCGTCGATTGCGCTTGGGAGCCGGATGTAGCGAAGGATTTCCGGCAGTTCGGATTGGGGCCGCCACCAACCGAGCAGGTGCCGGCCGGCTGCGGTTGGACCTCGATATCCTTCGAACCCGTTGCAGCTCCTGTCATTGCGCAAAGACCCTGCGCGAGTCGGTCAACGCGCGGCCGGTGGGTTGAGGGGGATATGGATGGCGCGGATCGAGTTGCAGGACGTCACGTGGGGCGACCGGGCCGGTCCTTGGGGCGTAGCGCGGTCCTCTCTACCGACTGGGCCGGCCGAAGCCGAAAACGGCGAGAGAAGTGGCCCAGGAATCGAGATCGAATGAATACCGGAAGGCGGCAGAGGCGGCGACTTGGAGGAATCAGAGGTATTTGTTTCCGCTCGATACCCCGGCCCTGGGGATCCGGTTAACGCGTGTAGATCGCCGTTCAAGCGGCGGGAACTCAATGCGATAGCGCCCCTCGCAGCGGCGAACATCCGTTCGGAAAAGGCTGCACCGCGAACTCACCTGAGCCATCCACCACGCCACACCCGATCACTTTGCCCCACCGGGCTTCCCGGTTTTCGGCCCCGCCTTATTTTTTCCGTTCCTCTTTTTTCCGCCCTTCCCGACAGGCTTCGCTTCGCCCTTTTTCTTTTCCATCCTTGCCGCGGGGCGGTGCAGATAGGCTATCCACCGGCGCTGCTCGGCCTCGGTGTCGAAAGTCGAGCGCCACAACTTGACGAACGCCGCCGCCTTTTCCGCGAGGATGGCGTCGATGTGGGAAAAAAACTCCTGGCGCAGGCTGAACCCGGCGAAGCGCTCGTCATTGAGCAGGGTGCGCGTCGCGGCGCAATCGCTCAACTCGCCCAGAACCTGCTGCACGGAAGCCAGCGATTCCAACTTTTCTTCCAGGCTTGGACCGTAACAATTGCGGAACAACTCCAGCGTGTAACGGAAACGCTTGGCGGAAAGGCGAAAAGCGTGGAGAGCGTCAGGGGTGATCTCCGTTGCGGCCGCCAGTTCCTTTCCGCTTGAAAAAAACGTCCCGGCAAGAACCGGGAGCACCGCGGCCGCATTTTCCGCCGCCGGTTTCGCGGGGTCCCATTGATTCGTCTTTTTCATGAGCCTCTATCCGGCTTTCAATCGCATAGTCCAGCGGCGAGAGATTTCCTTTTCCTTGAGACCTTTGAGTTCGGCTGAAAGCGCTGTCGCAGCCTCCTTCCGTTCCTTCGCCAGAGTCTCCACGACCTCCCCGGTTCCCGCAACCCCCGACTGCTTCAATAACCCGATCGCGATATCGCGGTTTCGCACTTCGGCCGTACTCTTCATGATCTTGCCCATGCGCTTGTGCGCCTTTTTCGAAGCATGACGAGGGAACAATTCGTCGAACACAAGCAGGCACTGGGAGAGCCGCCGCGTGGATACGCGCAAGTCGTGAATGGACTCCTCGTCCGCCCGCTTGGCAGTGCGGTTGATTTCGAAGGCCAGTCGCCGGATGCGCTCCGCCGCCTCAAGAGACGCGTATTTTTGTAGTTCGATTGCGGAGGGATCTTTCATTGAACGTCACCATGAACGAATACGCCATTCTACTCCCAATTGATATACTTTGGTTTGCTCCCGCCGCACCCCGGCTCTTATGTCGCTACTCATACCGAATCGATACAAGGGAAAACTGATCGTTGTCGAGGGTATTGACGGCTCAGGCAAATCGACTCAGATTTCGCTCCTAAGCCAATGGCTTCGCTCGCAGGGCGTTGGCGTCGTATTCAGCGAGTGGAATTCTTCGCCGCTGGTCAAGGACACCACTCGCCGCGGAAAGAAGAAAGCGATGTTCACGCCGACGACTTTCAGCCTGATTCACGCTACCGATTTCGCCGATCGTATTGAACGCCAGATTGTGCCGCCCCTAAAGGCGGGCGCCGTCGTGTGCGCCGATCGCTACGCATACACCGCGTTTGCCCGCGATGTGGCGCGCGGCGTGAGCCGGACGTGGGTGCGGAATCTGTACCGCTTCGCCGTGCGGCCCAATCTGTGTTTCTACTTCAAGGTTCCGCTTGACGTGGCGCTCGGCCGTATCCTTGGGGGGCGCGACGCACTGAAGTACTACGAAGCGGGTATGGATCTCGAGCTTAGCCGGAACATCGAAGAGAGCTTTCGCATCTTTCAGGGGCGCATCATCGACGAATACGACGCGATGGCGGAGGAACTTGGCTTCCAGGTGATAGACGCCACCGGCTCGATCGAAGAACAGCAGAAGCGAATGCGCGAGATCGTGACCGAAAAGATCGGCGAAAGTCTGGAGCACAGCGTATTGAAGTGGCGAGGGGGACAATCCGATGCCGGCGCACGTGCCGCTGCAGTTCTACGGTGAACCGCTTCCGGGAATCGACACCTCGGAGCTACAAGGAAAGCTGATTGTCATCGAGGGTCCCGACGCCGTGGGGCGGTCGACGCAGGTGACGCAGCTCCGCTTATGGCTCGAGCACATGGGGCACGCGGTGCTCGATACGGGCATGGCCCGCTCGGCGCTTGCGGGGAAGGGCATCCAGCAGGCGAAGGAGGGGAACACGCTCGCGCCCCTGACGATGACGCTTTTCTATACAACCGATTTCGCGGACCGTCTTGAGAACGAAATTATCCCCGCCCTGCGCGCGGGATTCGTGGTGCTGACCGACCGGTATATCTTCTCGATCATGGCGCGAGCGATCGCCCGTGGCTGGGACCCAAAATGGATTGCGGACGTGGCGGGTTTCGCGCTGATTCCGCATGCCGTCTACTACCTTCGGGCTGACGTGCCGGACCTGGTGTCGCGCGTCGTCCTCGGCCGCGGCGCTTTCGATTACTGGGAAAGCGGTATGGACATGCGGTTCGGAAAGGACATGCACGACAGCTTCGTGAAGTACCAGGCTAAGCTAATCAGGGCGCTCGACCGGATGGTAAAGCCGTACAATTTCGACGTGATCGACGCATCGAAGCCTCCCGACGCGATCTTCAAGGAACTGCAGAAACGGATCAGCGGCTTCTACGATACGCCGACGAGCGGGTGATGCGCGCGAAACTCGCCGGCCGGAGCCGGGCGTACGGTGTTTTCTGCGAAGTGCCGGCTCCGGAGGCGGTCGAGATCGCGGGCATCGCCGGCTGGGACTTCGTCATCATCGACTGCGAGCATGCGCCGATCACGGCCCATTCGCTGCCGGCGATGGTTCGCGCGGCGGAGACGGCTGGAATCGCGGCAGTGGTTCGCGTCGCATCGAATGAAGAATCGGCCATCCAGCATGCGCTCGACGCGGGCGCGGCGGGCGTTCAGATCCCTCAGATTGCGTCGGTTGAGGCCGCGCGGAAGGCCATACAGGCCGCCCGCTTCCATCCGCTGGGAAAGCGGGGCCTCAATCCGTTCGTCCGGGCCGCGAAGTTTTCGGCGATGCCCGTGGGGGACTTCCTGAGGCGGTCGAACGAGGAGGTCGCGCTAATTCTCCAAATCGAAAGCGCGGAAGGCATTGCCGCCGCCGCGGACATTCTGGAGCTCGATGGCGTCGATGTTCTGTTTGTCGGCCCTTACGATTTGTCGCAAAGCCTGGGAGATCCAGGCGACGTCTCGAATCCGCGGGTTTTCGAGGCGGGCGCCGCGCTCGCCGGAAGAGCCGAAGCGCGCGGCGTCGCCGTAGGCGTTTTTGCCAACACGGAAGACGATGCACGCCGGTGGCTCGAAGCCGGCGTCCGCTATCTCTGCTATTCCGTGGATTCCGTCATTCTCCTGAACGCCATGCGGCAGGCGGCGGCTAGTATCCGCGGCCTTTGTCCACCACGTTCATAAGCGGCAATCCGCCCGTGTATCGGCGGACGTTTTCGGCGAACAGATCGATCAAACGAATCTGCCGGTCCGGGCTCCAGCCGGAAGTGTGCGCGGTCATCACGACGTTGTCGCAGTCGAACAACGGGTGGTTTGACGGCGGCGGCTCGACAGGCGTCACATCGAGGCCCGCGCCCGCGATCCAGCCTTCCTTCAGCGCCTTCGCGAGCGCCATGTCGTCGTAGAGCATGCCGCGCGACATGGCCAGGAAGTAGGCCGTCTTCTTCATCGACCGGAAGACCTTCTCGTTGAACATGCGCTCGGTCTGTTTCGTGTGCGGCGCGGCCGCCACCAGCACATCGACCTTCGGAACCATCTCCATAAACCAGGACGGATCGCGCAGCTCGGAAACATACTCGGGCTTCGGAAGGGGTTTCGCATCGGTCGCGACGATCTTCATGTCGAAGCCATAGTAGGCGCGGCGGGCGATCATGCTGCCGATGCCGCCCATGCCGACGATGCCCATGGTCCGTCCCACCAGCTCCACGTGATGATCCGACTTCACCGTTCCCACCGGCTTCATCTGGCGCTTTGTGAATTGTGGCATGTAGAATTTCGTGATGCCGCGCGTCAGGCAGAGCAGCAGGCCGAGCGCGGTTTCAGAGATGCCATGAGCGAACGTGCGGGCGTAGTTCGTGAGAACGACGGGGCTATTTCGCATCACGTCGTCCATGCCTTCGACGCCCGCGCCGCCAGACATCACCCACTTCAGGTTCTTCGCGAACTGAAGCGTGTCGCCCTTAATGTCGCCGTAAACCACTTCCGCCTCTTTCGACTTCAGCTCGAATTCTTCGCGCGTTTTGCAGATGATGATTTCAACGCGAGCGTTCGGAGCGGCGGCCTTGATTTTCTGAACCTCGTGAGGCTCGAACGGATACATGGTGACAATCTTCAAGGGATCCTGCTGGGCTTTGATATCGCTGACGATTACTTGAGGCGCCACCACGGGTTGCCGTGTGTTGGCGGCAGCAGCGGCGGCCAGGGGAGCCGCGGCGCTGCTGGCTGCCATAAAAGAGCGTCGGGACACTGGGTTCTTGGGCATGGGGAGAGCATATCACAGGTCTTCCGCAAGCAGACCGGCGGGGACGGGGAAAATCGGCGGCCGCACCGAATCCGCCGGAATTCCCAGCAGGAAATCGACAGCGGGTCCGCAGATGCGCGCCTGGCACGGTCCCATGCCGCAGCGCGTCTGCATCTTGATCGCCTGCCAACCGCGGTGCTCGGCGATGCGCCCGAACGAAACGTCCTCACACCGGCACACGATCGTTTCCGGGCGCGCAAGGGCGGCGAGTTCGGGCCGCAAACGGAAGGCTTCTTGAAGCTTGATTCTGAATCGATTGCCGCGATCCCGCTCAGCGAACAGCCGTCTGGCTTCGTCCGGACGCCCTGTGGCCGAGTACCCGGCGATCCGGCCTTCGACGATCGCCAGCCCGGCGCCGCCGATGCCGGTCGGCTCACCGGCGCAATAGACGCCGGGTTGCGTGGTCTGCTGCCGTGAATCCACAGCCACGAAGCCGTCCTGCGACGTACAGCCGAGAAGAGCGGCCAACTCCGTGTTCGGGACGAGTCCGAATCCGCAGGCCAGATAATCGCATGGTTCGCTCCACGTTCGCCCGCCGCGGCGAAACTTGACCTCGCCCTGGGCAGCCTCGACAGGCCAGCACCCGGTGCGATAAGGCACGCCCGCAAGATCCCGCATCAGGCCGAGGGTCTGCATGAGCTTCGACGGAGATCGAGCGACGGTTCGCGCAAACTTCAGGACGGCTCCGCGAGAAGCTTGCTCCGCCACCATCGCGATCTTCGCGCCCTGGCGGCGCAGATACGCGGCGACGGCCAACAACAGGGGGCCGCTTCCGGCGACGATGACGCGTTTGCCCGCGATGGGCATTCCCCCCTTCACCAGGGCCTGAAGTCCGCCCGCGCCCAAGACGTTCGGCCGGGTCCAGCCTGGGAACGGCAGGAATCGCTCACGAGCGCCGGTCGCGAGGATCAGCTTCTCGTAGCGGATTTCGACCGGCCGGTCTCCCCTCGCGGCGAGTAGCGCGGGTTCTCCGGGCGACGCAACCACTTGGGTCTCCGTCAGCAACTGCACCGGCGAACTCCGCGCGCGTTCGATCCAAGGCGTGCGAGCCTCGCCGCGCCAGATCTGCCCGCCGGGCGCCGGGTTGTCGTCCACGATGGCAACGCTTCGCGCGCGTTCGGAGGCCGTGCATGCGGCTGCCAGGCCCGCGGGCCCCGCACCCACGACAACGATTTCGAAAGCGAGGCTATCCTTCATTAAACACCGCCGTCACCACTTCCATCCCATCGCGGCACGGCATCTGACAGGACCGCAGATTCGGACGGCCATCGATCGTCACGCAACATTCGAAACAGATTCCCATTCCGCACAATGGCCCGCGCGGCTCGCCTCGAACCGAGTGCCGGAAGCGCTCCTCTCCGGCGATCAGGACGGCGGCCGCGACGGTCGTGCCCGGAGCCACGCGTACCACTTTTCCGTTGACGAGAATTTCAACCATGATGATTCTCAACCACGATGCACCTCCGCCGGAAAGCGGGTTGGCAGATACGGCTCGATGGGAATCGGCGGCTTCCGGCCGGCCACCCAATCCGCCAGCAAGCGCGCGGTTCCAAGAGAAGTCGTGATGCCGAGCCCTTCGTGCCCGGTGGCAAGCAACACTTGGCCGTTTCGCGGCGAAGGACCGATGAGCGGGAGGCTGTCCGGCGTGGCGGCGCGAAATCCCGTCCACGCGCGCACCACGGAGAGCGTTGCGATCCGCGGCATGTACTCGACGGCCCGCCGCAGCATGCGTGCCAGAAGGTGCGCGTCAACTCGCGAGTCCCCGATTCCATACTGCCGCGACGAGCCGATCAGCACTTGCCCCGTTGCGCGAGGCTGCACGTTAAACGCCACCGATTCGATATCGTGCCCGTGCGCGCTTTTCAAGTAACCAAGTTCAACGACTTGATGACGAACGAAGCCGGCATATCGATCGGTGATCGCGAGGTGCCCTTTTCGCGGGCGGACGAGGTCAGGGGAAGCCGCGCCCGTAGCGTCTACGATGTGCTTTGCCGAGACACGCCCGCCGTCGCTCAGCGTGACCATCCCCGCACCCATTGATGCATCCGTCGACACCGCGCGAACTCCCGTCCGAACGCGCGCGCCCCCGGCGATCGCGCGTTTCACTAACCACGCGGCGGCGCACGGCGCATAGATGACGCGGTCGCCCGGAACCAGCAGGCCGCCGGCGAGGCCGGGCCGAAGATTCGGCTCCGCCTCCGCGACTTGCCGCGCATCGAGCGTTTCGGCGGTCACGCCGCGCAATGTGTAGAACTGCCGCTTGCGTTCGACCTCCGCCATCTCCTCGTCATCGGCTGCCACCCAAAGCGTGCCGCAGCGGGAATATTCGACCTCCGCGGGCAGGGCAGTCTCCAGTCGTTTCCATAGACGGAGCGAAAAGCTGGTGAGGGCGAACTGCGCTTCCGAATCGTCCATCACCGTCAGGTGTCCCATCCCGGCCGCGGACGCCCCGCCGCCGACGATGCCCGCCTCGATCAGTTCCACCGACAACCCATCCGCCGAAAACGCGTCCGCGCAAGCCGCGCCCACGATGCCGCCGCCAACCACGGCCACGTCGGCGATTCGGACACTCACCTCCGAATCCCCATCTCGAAGGGATCGCGAGGGTCGAGAATCAGCGTGGCTTCCGCGTTCACGAAGGCCGAGCCTTTGATCGACGGCACGATATGGGCTCCGTCGCGCCGGTAGGAAGCCTCGAAAACGCTTCCGACGATGCTCTCCTGCCGCCAGATCCGACCTTCGGCCAGCTTGCCGTCGGCGGCAAGGCATGCGATCTTGGCGCTCGTGCCCGTACCGCAGGGCGAACGGTCATACGCTTTACCTGGACACAGCACGAAGTTGCGGCTGTCGGCGTCGGCCCGCGCCGCGGGTCCGAAGAGCTCAATGTGGTCGATCTCCCGGCCGTTGTCCCCCGCGATTCCGTTCCTCGCGAGGGCTTGCCTGATTCGCCATGCGAATTCCGTCAGCCGATCGGCTTCCGCGAGCGCCAGATTCTGCCCATGATCGCTCACCAGGAAAAACCAATTGCCGCCCCACGCGACATCGCCCGTCACAGTGCCGTGCCCCTCCACCTCCACGCTTACCTGGCGCGCCGAGCGGAAACTCGGAACGTTTTCGATCGTGACTTCGCCGGCCGCATCGGGCGCGGCGTCGAGTTCCACAACAATTGTCCCGACCGGCGTTTCGATACGCTGCCGCCCGGCGCCAATTCGTCCAAGATAGGCTAACGTTGCTACCAGCCCAATTGTTCCGTGTCCGCACATCCCCAGATATCCGACGTTGTTAAAGAAGATCACGCCAGCGGCCGATGCGGGATCGGCGGGTTCGCAAAGCAGGGCTCCGACCATCACGTCCGACCCGCGCGGCTCATTCACCACGGCCGAGCGGAAAGAATCGAAGCGATCCCGGAAGACCGCCAGGCGCGCGGCCATCGTCCCCTCCCCAAGATCCGGCGCTCCGGAAATCACCACGCGCGTGGGCTCGCCGCCGGTGTGAGAATCCACCACGCCGACGCGCCTCACCCTAGTGTTTGCCGTTTGCATATAGTCGGACTCACTCGATTCGGCTCGGTGCTAAAGTCTTCGCCCATTTTTCGGACTTCTTTGACGCGACCTTATTCCTGGCCTCGCATCGTTTTATCGGACCATTCCCGCAATCACCTCGGAATCCGCGCGGGCAACCCACACGCGCGTCAATTCAGCAAGGTCGCTGCGGGCCGATCCTCATGGAATCGACACCTGTTCATATTCGAGCGGCAGCGAGAACCGCTCCCGCAGGCAGCGCAGGTACTCCCTCCCATCGTTGTCAAGCGCAGTCTCGCCGACTATCACCAAGCGAGTGACGTTTGGAGCGCCCGGCCAGAAACCGTATTCCAGTAGTTGACCAATTGCTTGACGCAGGCATGCACGTGGTGACTCTGCCACTTTGATCTCGTAGAACCAATATTCGTTCTGCTGCCGCACCACGACGTCTACGCGGTTTTTTGCCCCAGGGTTTTCATAACTCACATTGTTCTTACCGTGCCGCGATACCAGCCGATGAACTAGTGCCTTTTGTATCGCGTTGTGCCGCAAAACCACGTCGAGCTGTTTCTGGGTGTGCGTCGCCTCTGTAGACGTTAGCCTATCCCGCCACTCCCTCGGGGAAAATGCAAACGGAGCCGGCGATAGCATTGAAACGGGGTCTTTCGCGCCGCCGCTTTCCACATAAACGTAGAGCGGCAAGAGTCTGTCCATATCCGTCAGAATGGTGTCATAGTCGATGTGGTCGATCTCTTGCCGACGCCCGAGGAAGATGAACGAACCTCTCTTCACTCGCTCCAGGGGAATGCATCCCGGCATCTCGTCGCCGCCGATTTGCCTCTTGTTTTCGTTGTGCCACATCCGCATATCCATGAAGAGTTCGGCGTATGACTTCATGAAATCATTAAACAGATCAACCTTTGGTTTCAGGATACTGTACAGGTTAGCCCAGGGTTTGCTTCTGCTCGGCTCAAACGAGAAGGCCACTCCGTGCCGGAGCTTTCCGTTGGCAGACTCGAATCCGATGTTGAATTGCAACTCGGACCCGCCGCCGTAGTGGAAGACGTATACACCACCCGGCTCCGTGTGCGTCTTCCCAAAAAGTCTGCGGGTGGATTGGGATCGTGAGATTTGCCCATCTTTTATTTCGGTCCGGATTGTTTGCAGCCTGCCGATCTCATGACGAGCCGCGGCGCGGCCGATTTCTTCCACGATCGCGTCAAGATCCGTAGCGTTCATTTCTTGCTCCCGAGGTGTCTCGGAACCCACCCTAACGTACCCCGGAATACTCGCGATCCCGCCTGGCACGCCGATCTCTTTGCCTCTCTGAAGATATTTGCACTCCTCGTAGTCCTGTTTGGTGCTGAACAAGATGTAACCATGGGCATCGCACAGCGCCGCTGGGAATTGGTCGAGCAGGTGAAACCAGTTTCCACTTTTTCGGTAGAGCGTTTGCCGCGCGTCAATATTCCATTTCTCATTTAATTCTCGCCCCGTCATGGCTCGTCTCACTTGGTTTTCGGCACATCGCTTCGCGGACCTCGACGCGTCTGCCCATCCGCGGACACTTCCACGTTCCAAACGGCTTCATCCCCGTTCACAGTCTGCACGCTCAAAGGGCCGCCGCAGCCGCCAGTGCGGGCCGCGTGGCGATCGCGTGGCGAATGATCCCGAGAATCCGTTCCCTCTCCTCTCCTGCAAGCGTCAACTTCGGAGCTCGAACGGTCTCCGATCCGAGTCCCGCTTCGGCCATCGCGAGCTTAATGTACTGCACCAGTTTGATGTGCGTGTCCAGATGGAGTAAAGGCGTGTACCAGCGGTAAAGCGCGCGCGCCTCCTCCCAGCGCCCGGCGGTGGCCAGACTCCACAGGGCCTGGTTCTCCTCGGGAAAGGCGTTCACCAGGCCGGAAATCCACCCCTTCGCGCCGAGGAGCACGCTTTCAAGCAGCAGGTCGTCGACGCCGCTGAAGAGGATGAATCGGTCGCCGTGGATGTTGATCAGGTCCGTGATGCGCCGTACGTTATCGGACGATTCCTTGATGCAGACGATATTCGGCTCACCCGCCAGATCTCCGAACATCGCGGGCGTCACATCCACGTAGTAGGCGGGTGGATTGTTGTAGATCATGATGGGCAGCCGGGTCGACCGCGCTACCGTGCGAAAGTGCGTCAGAGCCTCGCGTGCGTCGGATTTGTAAACCATCGCGGGCAGCACCATCAACCCATCGACGCCAAGTCTGTCCGCGTCGTTTGCGAACCTGCACGCGAGGCGGGTCGTGGTTTCCGCGACACCCGTCAGCACGGGTACCCGCCCGCCTACCGCCTCGATCATGGCCTTGAGCACCGTGAGCTTTTCTTCATATTCAAGGGCGGTGTTTTCGCCGACGCTGCCGAGCAGTACAAGGCCGGATATACCAGCCTTGATCATGATATCCAGGTGTCGGGCGGTAGCCTTCAGGTCGATGGATTCGTCCGGGAAGAACTGCGTGGTCGCCGCGGGAAAGACTCCATTCCAGGAAACGGGCATGAATCAAACGATATCATTCCCCGCCGCCGTTCGTCACCGCGAAGCGCTTACGGCCCCAACCGCCTCCGCCGTTCGCTCCACGGCTTTGGTGGCCGCCTTCAAGCCGGCGAGTAGTTTCATCCGCTCGCGCCGGTAATCGAAGGGGGCTCCAGTACTACGAGGACCTACATTGGCCCTGAAGCGCGGCGCGAAGGTATCCTTTCCCCGTGACAAGCGGAAGTATCCGTCTTCGCTCGTTGCCAGGACCCCAGCGGAGAACTCTGTGTTTTCGACGTTTCAAACGGGATGGGGGGTAGTGCGCTAAATCTGTTAGCGCACTACCGCAGCGATTCCGCAACCATTTTTTTTAACCATCCGAAACATCTGATTCCAATGCTGTTTTGGCAGTAGCGGCTCAAAGAGCATATTCGCATTGTGTTTTTCCTCTTGCTTTCCTCGCCGGTCTTGTATAAGATGTGGTACAAGACATG
>CAMDED010000038.1 GCA_945893365.1 Candidatus Sulfopaludibacter sp. SbA3
GAAGGCAGGGTCGAAAAACCAACCTAACCCCATGAAAATACGAGAGCCCAAAAAAGCGAAGCTCGGGCCAAGCCTGCATTTGCCGCCTTTGGTTTTTCATGAAGTTTCGCGGGCCGTAGGCCCTCCCCAACAGGCGACGAAAGACGATCACCCGCCCCACCGGCGGCCAATTGCAACATTTGCTTCATTCCAAGTCCTTAGGACGAAAGCAGTAGACGCTCTCAAGTTTATCTCTTATTCCACCGATCTGGAATACATGAGTCCAGTACCGGGCGCCGCCGTGCTTTGTATTTTGGCCGAGGTGATGTTCGCACAGCCGCAAGACCCGTACGCCGCGGCGCGCGCAGCCCAGGAAGCTTCCATCGAGCTGCAGAAGAAGTCCTTGGGGCTGCAGGTCGCGAAAGCCCCCGAAAGCGGCGGCTTCTTCGCTACGCCCTTCCGCCCGTTGCCCGGGCTCCCCGTTAGCGATCCGCCGTTTCTACCCGGCTTCGCAGCCGAGGTCCCCGACGACGCGCTCAGCTTTGACGACGCGCTCCGCTATACCCCAGGCTGCGATCGAATGGGGGAGGAAGAACTGGAAGAGACGGTCGCCGCCGCGGCGAGGCGAGAGGGCCTGACGCCGGACCTGTTGAGGGCCGTGATCAGCAAGGAATCGTTAAACCGCCCCTGCGCGGTATCGAAGAAGGGGGCGCAGGGTCTGATGCAGCTGATGCCCGCCACGCAGCGGCAGTTCGGCGTGACCGATCCGTTCGATCCGAAACAGAACGTAGATGCGGGAGCGCGCCTGTTGAAGCGCCTTCTGGAGCGCTATACTGGCGACTTGGCGCTCGCGCTGGGCGCGTATAATGCCGGACCTACCCGTGTCGATTTGCATGGCGCGGTTCCGCTTATTCCGGAGACGCTGAACTATGTCGCGGTAATCATGAAGAATCTCGGATCGAAGTAACGTGAGTATCGCGACGGAAGGGGCGGGCCCCAACCCGCCGCCGGATCTTTCCACGCTGTCAAGGATAGCGGAACGGGACCTGCAGAGGTCGACGCGTCCGGCCCTCTGGACCTACCCGGGATTTGTCGTAATCCTTTCTCTGGCTTCCAGTTACCCTCGGGACCATCCTTTTGTTTTCTCGAGCCTTGCGGCGATTACGCTGCTCTTCACCGTCCTTCGGTCGCCGGTGGCGTTTTCGAGGAGACTCTCAAGCGATGCGCGCCGGCGACTTCAGATCGCCTGCTCGATGACGGCCGGCGTCTCCTGGGGGATCTTCGGAGCATTGACGATTCATTTCTACGGGCTCGAAAGCGCAACCACCCTCCTGATTCTGACCTGCACCGCGGGCACGAGCGCCGCGGGAATTACCGCGCTTGCGCCAAGTCTGGGACTGCTGCGCGCGCACGCGGCCAGCATGCTGGTTCCCTCGATCCTGGTGGCCGCGGCGGCCGGGGTGGCGGAGAGTTACGCGCTTGCCGGGTTGACCAGCCTATACCTGATCTTTCTGCTGATTCAGGGCGGCAACCTGCACCGGCAGTATTGGAGCGGCATTACGAGTAACGCTCTGCTCTCGATTCGAGCCGCCGAGCTCGAAGCCGCTTCGCGGGCCGCTCAGGCTGCCAGCAAAGTCAAGAGCGAATTTCTGGCCAACATCAGCCACGAGCTCCGCACACCGATGAACGGGATTATCGGCATGACGGTCATGACGCTCGATACTCCGCTTACGAGCGAACAGCGCGAGTATCTGAGCCTGGTCAAGCTGTCAGCCGATTCCCTGCTGCACCTGCTGAACGAACTGTTGGACCTTTCGAAGATCGAAGCCGGGAAGATGACGATTGAGTCCGTTCCGTTCAGTCTTCGTGAAATCGTGAACCAGATCACGCGCACCATGAAGGTCGAAGCGGACCGAAGAGAGCTGACGCTCGAAGCCGCCATCGCGCCCGAGGTTCCGCATGCGCTGATCGGAGATCCGGGACGTTTGCGGCAAATCCTGGTCAACCTGATCGGGAACGCCTTAAAGTTCACGCCGAGCGGTTCGGTTTCTCTGAGTGTGAAGGTGGCCAATCCGGGCGAGGCGCGGACGAGGCTTCATTTTACGGTGACGGATACCGGTATCGGCATCGAAAAGGACAAGCTGCGGATAATCTTCGAGGCCTTTTCGCAGGCCGACGGCTCGACGACACGGCAGTATGGCGGGAGCGGGCTGGGCCTCGCCATCTGCGCGGAGCTCGCACGTCTGGCCGCGGGCGAAATCTGGGCGGAGAGCGAGCCCGGTAAGGGCAGTTCCTTTCACTTCACCGCTCTTTTCGAGACTGCCGGGGAGGAGACGCAACCCGGTCCCGCCGCGGATAACAAGCCCAGGCGAGCCTCGCGAAGCCTGAAGATTCTGGTGGCGGAAGATAACCCCGTCAGCCAGAAGCTTGTCGCGCGACTCGTGGAGAAATACGGCCACAGGGTGACTGTTACGGACAACGGAAAGGACGCGTTGGCGGCGGTTGAGCGAGAGACCTTCGACCTGGTTCTGATGGACGTTCAGATGCCCCTGATGAGCGGACTGGAAGCGACGCGCGCGATCCGGGAACGGGAAAGAGAACGCGGCGGACATCTTCGAATCCTGGCGCTGACCGCAAACGCCATGGCCGGAGACCGTGAGCTGAGCCTCGAAGCGGGAATGGACGGCTTCCTTATGAAACCACTTAGTCCCGCGGAGTTGTTCGACGCCATCGAGAGTGCCGGACCGGCGCAAGGCGGATCGGCTCTCGGCGCAACGGCCTGAGGACCCGTCTGCGGATCTTCAAACCCGGCTATTTCGGAAAATCCGGGCGCGCCTTCACCTCCAGGATCTGCGCGGTGTGGCGGTCGCTGTGGGCCGATAGCATGATCAGCCACTGATATCCGTCGGCGATCTTAGCCACCGGATGAGCCAGAAAATGATTGCGCAAATCGTCCTGTGTGGTTTGCACGTAGGCGATGTGAGCATCGCGCCGGGCGCGGAATTCCCTGGAGACGGCTTCGATCGTGGGCCATTGCCGCGTGGTGGGCTTGAGCGGCTCCGGGGCCTGGAACTTCGCGGAACGGTCGCGGATGGCGGTCATCATGAACTCGTCCTTGCCTTTTACGAGTTCCTTCTTTTCCGGCGCGGCGGGAGTCTGCATCAGTTTCACCGAGGCAACCTCAAAGATGAAGTTCTCGGAAAGCGTGATGTGCTCGGCGCATTCCGCCACGGACCACACTTTTTCATCGGGCTTGAAATTCCACTGCTTTTCGGAAAGCCCCGCGATCGAATCGAGGAAGCGTTTACGGGTTGCGTGCATGTCGCTCATCAGGCGGTCGCGCTCGCCCTGCGTCAAGGTTTCGGCGAAGCACGGAGCGAGGAAAGTAGCGAGCAATAGAAGCGAGTTTTTCATGTTCAAGTATAGACACACTTTCGGGGCATGGCGAGTCTTAGAAATGAAGGCGCGAGAAGGGATGAACCTGGAGGAGATCCGGGCGCTTTTATTTCCTTGCTTGGTTGCGGAATCGCCGGATCTGGTGCAGATACGTCGGCGAGATCCACGATTGCGACAAGGAGATCGAGAAGTTGCCGGAGCCTTTGAGCCGAAGGTGGATCCGGAACGGAAGCCTTTGCCGGAAGACCGCAAGCAGAAACAGCGCCAGCGGAAGAGGAAGAGCGGCCATCCGGGTTTCGACATGCGAACCGAGGCGTACAAACTATTCGGGTGATCCGACCCGGATCCCGGGGCTGATGACGCTGGTGTTCATGCTGTTCAGCGAAGTGGGGCGGGACATGTCGAGATGGCCCACGGCGGCGCACTTCGTGTCCCGGTTAGGATTGTGCCCGGACAACGACATCAGCGGAGGGAGGGTGCTGTGGAGAGGAGCACGCCGGACCAAGAACGACGGCGACGGCGCACAAGATTGCCATCATCTTCCACACGATGGTGAAGAAGCAGGTGGAGTATGACGCCCCACTTTGGGCGGAGCGCGATGCGATGCGCGAGAAACGACTCGAAGCCGGACTTCACAGGCCGGCGGCCCTACGCGGCTACAAGCTCGCGCCAATCGAGGAAAAGCCAGCAGCCAAACTCACTGATAAAACGAGGTCAACGTAGGGAGGTTCCTCAAAAGAGCATTGGGGCTTGCCCCCCCTCATCCGCCACCTTGACAGGGTAATAATATACTTGACAGACAACGCTCTTTATAGTAAAGTTGTTATATGAGCAAAGAGAAAGTCGATCCAGCAACCCTTCAAGAAGCGGTGCTTCACTTCGCCAATCCAGACAATTGCAAGGATTTCATGAGCGACTTGCGTTGGCCGGATGGCAAGGTTATATGCCCACGTTGTGGATCTGACGACGTTTCCTATTTGCCGAATGCACGCGTCTTCAAGTGCTACCAGAAGCACGAATGCCAGAAGTTCTCATTGAAGGTCGGAACCGTCTTCGAGGATTCTCCTATCGGTCTTGACAAATGGCTTCCGGTCGTTTGGATGCTGGTCAATTGCAGGAACGGAGTTTCGTCGTATGAGATCCACCGCGCCATCGGCGTAACCCAGAAGACCGCATGGTTCATGCTTCAGCGCGCGCGGCTTGCCATGCAGGACGAACACACCGGCGGGAAACTCGGAGGTGAAGTGGAAATAGACGAAACCTTTATCGGCGGGAAAGCGCGGAACATGCATAAGGACGTTCGTGCACGCAAGATCACCGGCACTGGCGGAAAAGACAAAGCCATGGTGATGGGAATGGTCGAGCGTGGCGGGAAGGTCCGCGCATTCGTGGTTGGCAATCGCCGCAAGAAGGAATTGCAGCAGCAAGTCCGCGAGCATGTTGAAGCTGGCTCCGCAATTTTTAGCGACGAACTGAAGTCTTACGACGGATTGAAAACCGACTACCAGCACGCCGTTATCAACCACGCCGTTGAGTACGTGAACGGGAACGTTCACACCAACACAATGGAGAATTTCTGGTCCCTCCTGAAGCGCGGGCTGAACGGAACCTATATCAGCGTGGAACCTTTCCACCTGTTCCGCTATATCGATGAACAGGCGTTCCGGTTCAACAATCGCAAGGATGCGGACGGAGAACTCATCAACGACTTCAACCGCTTCAAGACCGCCCTCTCTCAGATCGTCGGAAAGCGCCTGACCTACAAGGCGCTGACCGGTAAGGAGGAGGGGACGGAAGTCCCTTTCTAAGCGGCAGGACCGGGGGAAGCGGAAAACAAAAGCCGGTGGCTAGACTTGGTGCCCCAAGAACGGCATTGGTGTCTCCCAAGCCCACCGAACGAAGCGGATAACGCAATACAGCGCAATCGCCCCGAACAGAACCCAAGCAAACGCTGACCCAGGCGGCATACCCTCTTCTCCGCGCCGCGCCGGATCGTCCGCTACGTTAAAAGCGAAGAAGACGATAACCACAAGTACGGCAATCGCGATAACGACTTCAATCATGTAGAAGTGGAAGGCTTGACTTTTCGCTTCGGCCCCCGCTTGTTCGGATTGAGCGCTGCCGACTTGCGTTCCTCTTCAACTCTCCGCTGGATTTCAGCGTGCGGTACCGCGATAACCGTTTTCATCGCGCCTTTGAAGCGTGTCCACGCTTCCGGTCCTTCGATCATTTCAGGCTGTCGTTTCATAATCTAGTCGTGAAGCCCCAGTGCGTGGAGTTTCTGCATGAATTCACGGGTATTCAGCAGGATCATCAGAGCCTCGCCGTCATCATACTTCCCGCGCGCATGGACCGTATAATTTCTCCAACCATCCTTGAGGACTCCGAAGTGGGTTGCCGCTTGCGAATAGCTCTCCTGCAATTCCTTGCAGTTTGGCTTTGCTTTCCACGCAGGATCTGTATGCAGGTCGCGGATAGCCTTCTCGATCTGTTGGATAGCGGGTGCCCAATTAGTGTGAGCCAAAGACACGCCAAACACGCCTCCGAGCGCGCCGAGTCCGATCTCAAGCACGCGCATTAAATGGAACACGCAGGCGGTATTGTTATTAGTGGCGTAGCAGTTTCCGGCCTGATGAATGTCGTAGTGCGCTGAACCGAAAGCGCCATCCACTCCCGCACCGAAAAGCGGCTCGGGTGGGGTCGCCGTAGCGGGTGGACGGTAAAATTCCACTTTATGCGGGAGTAGGCATACAAAAAACCTGCGCTTCAGTTCAGACAGCACAACTCGATATAACTCTGGCGCTCTGGCGCGAACATCCCCGAAATTTGGAACGTAGGAAGAAAAGTGCTGAACGGCTTGGCCCACAATGTCCTCGGAGCAATTCATTTCAAGACGCGCGCAGGCGGTCTTAAGATCCCCCAATCTTCCAAGCAGTTCGCTGCGATTCTCTTCGCTTAGTTTCACTCCTGGCAAGTGGGTTGAAGGCAGTCCGAAGAACATGCTCTCAAACAGCCTTCCCAACTCGACGTATTCCGAAGCGTCTATGCGAAGCATATCGTAAAGGCAAACCAATTCGTATGGCGTACGGCAACGGCTCAAGCTTCCACCTTCGCCGTAGCCATTCGTGATACACTACGGCTAAGCTAAGCGGAAAAGGCCTTGCGGTGCGCCAACACCACAATCCAACGCTAATGCGATTATCCAGTCTTCACGCACGCTGAAACGTGCGCCGCTTTTCTATCTTTCCCCGATGTAATTCTAGCACGCGGGGGAAACTTGAAGATGGGTAGCGGCTCACTCTGGATTTCTGGAGACTTGCCATTAAGGGGCAAGTCTTTGCCGTTGCGCCATCCCCCAAACAGGCCTACATGGACACCGATCAAGAGCGTGCGATATCCTTTCCAAAACATGACAATAGGAATCGGCGTTTTGTGCTCTACCCAGCCAAGGCCCCATAAGCCGCGCCCGGATGCGTTTGTGTTGATCTCTGACACGATGGGGTCTACCGAAACTGATTCCAATAACGATACCTACAAAATGTATGTTTGCCCAACGTTCTGCGCGGTCTCCGCTGGCCGTACCCACATAGCCTCAGAATATTGGGGGTTGATGGAGGATGCGCTTAGCGCCATCCCGGAACCGCGCAGCCATGGGAACATATGGCGAACATTAAACGAAGTGCGGCGGCGTCACCGGCAGGAACATTTTCTCCACGGAGTAGTGGCCACGAAGTACATGGTTACCGGTAACCATGTTGACGAACGAGACCGCGAGAATATGATGAAAGATTTCAGCGATTACGACGTGGGAGTAGAAGCGTTATTGGGCACGTTTGACAGTAGCGGGCAAGCGCTTCTATATTTTCTGGGGCGATGGGCAGGCGGCGTTGACGGGCTGGTTCATCACATCCCGTTTCCGGGACACATGGCCATAGGGGTAGGCTCTTAACAAACGCAGAAATGTGGCTGAATTACAGAAGACAATCAAGCAGTTTGGCGGTTGGGCAATCGGCCTTGCACGCATATGAAGCTAGCCGCATGGCCGCTAGCGCTCCAGCCGTCAATGATGTGGTGGAAGTCGCAATAGCCACAAAGAACGAAATGTTTCATCTCCGGGATGAAGTGCCGAAAATCCAGGAGTGTCCGATCTCTATTCCGTGGCTGAAGGCTAACGCAAGACGATTCGGCCCAAAACCTACAAGGCCTTTGGGTTTCGATAGCCCCAAAAGGCCAAAGCAAATCAAGACAACGATGGATTGACCGGCATGTCACGCCAGTTGAGCGTAACACATTATGTCAGCCATGTATATTATTGCCCTTGACAGGATGCTGAAACGGAGGAGCCACTTTCTTTTGGGCAAAGAAAAGGCGAAACTAGAGAGCTATGAAGACTCTCCCGTTTCCGGAGTTCCTGGAACGCTCGTCCGCGCAGCCAAGTCTGGAACCGGTGCTGTCGCGTTTTCAAGCGCTCGCGGCGAAAGAGGATTCCCCAATTCGCGCGATTCATCATCAACCGGCGGGGGCCGGCGAGTTCCGCGATATTCCGGAATCCGTGCATCCGAAGCTCAAAGCGGCTCTCGCCGCGCGCGGCCCGACCAGCCTTTACAGTCACCAGGCGGAATCCTTCGCGGCCACGATGGAGGGAAAGAACGCCGTGATCGTGACGCCCACCGCAAGCGGCAAGACGCTTTGCTACAACCTTCCGGTCCTGAATCTTCTTCTGAGCGACCCTGACGCGCGAGCCATCTATTTGTTTCCGACCAAGGCGCTGGCCGAAGATCAGTTGCACGAGTTTCAGGCCGCCGTGGATCAAATGGGCTCGGACATTCGCGCATTCACCTACGACGGCGACACGCCGCAGGACGCGCGCAAAGCCATCCGCCAGCGCGCGGGCGTCGTGATGACCAACCCGGACATGCTGCACAGCGGGATTTTGCCGCATCACACGAAGTGGGCGAAGCTGTTCGAGAACCTGCGCTACATCGTCATCGACGAGCTGCATTACTACCGGGGCGTTTACGGCAGCCACCTCGCCAATCTGCTGCGGCGCCTCAAGAGGATCTGCGAATTCTACGGGTCGAAGCCGCAATTCATCTGCTGCTCGGCGACGATTGCGAATCCCAAGGAATTGGCGGAAGCGCTGACGGCGCAGCCGTTCGAAGCGATCGGCAGGAACGGCGCGCCGAGCGGCGACAAGTACATCGTGTTCTACAATCCGCCCGTGATCAACCGTCAACTGGGCATCCGGCGAAGCTACATTCACGAGGCGCGCCGGATGGCCCTCGAATTCATCGAACACAATCACCAGACGCTGGTGTTCGCGAACAACCGGCTTGCCACGGAGATCCTGATCACCTATCTGAAGGACGCTTGCGAGCGCGGGCCGCGGTCCGCGGAAACGGTGCGCGGGTACCGCGGCGGATACCTGCCGCGCGAACGGCGCGAGATTGAGGGCAAACTGCGCGATGGCGAGATACGGGCGGTGGTGGCGACAAACGCGCTCGAACTCGGAATCGACATCGGCACGCTCGATGCGGTGGTGATGGCCGGATACCCGGGCACCATTGCTTCCACCTGGCAGCGGGCGGGGCGCGCCGGCAGACGCTGCTCGACATCCGCCGCGGTTCTGGTGGCGTCGAGCGCGCCGCTCGATCAGTTTGTAGTGGAGCATCCCGATTATTTTTTTTCAAGACCGCCGGAAGGCGCGTTCATCAATCCGGATAATCTCGAAATTCTGCTGGGGCACCTGAAATGCGCGGCGTTCGAGCTGCCTATCCGCGACGGCGAGGCGTTCGGCGGCGGTCCGGATCAGACTGCGTCTCTTTGCAGGTTTCTCGAAGAAACCGGCTTTCTGCACCACGCTTCGGGGGCGTGGCATTGGACGTCGGATAGCTATCCCGCCGATGCCATCGGTCTGCGTTCGGTAACGAGCGACAACTTCGTCGTGGTGGACACGACCGGGGATGCGAAAGCGATCGCCGAAGTCTCGTTTTCCGCCGCGCTCACCACGCTGCACGAGAAGGCGATCTACCTGCACGAAGCCAGGCAGTATCACGTGGAGCGCTTCGATTACGAGGAGCGTAAGGCCTATGTGAAACGCGTGGATTGCGACTATTTTACCGACGCGATCGACTACACGCAGGTTCGCGTGCTTGAGGAATTCGAAGGCGAGGCGGCCAATGGGGCGCGGCGGGCGTACGGCGATGTCCGCGTGACCACGCAGGTGGTGGGCTTCAAGAAGATCAAATTCTACACGCTTGAGAACGTGGGCGCGGGCAAGCTCTCGATGCCCGAGCAGGAGATGCATACCACGTCCTTCTGGCTGCATTTCCCGGAGGCGTTTCTCGCCCGGTTCCCCGATCTCACGCGGGACGACAAGCAGAGCGGCCTGGCCGGGTTGGGCGCGGCGCTTCGGACCGTCGCCGCGCTGCTGCTGATGTGCGATCCGCGCGATCTGGGCATCGCACTGACGGAACAGACGCCGCCGTCCCCGGACGCATTCGAACCGCACTTGCACCTCTACGACAACTACGCGGGGGGCATCGGCCAAAGCGCGCCGCTGTTCAAACAGGCGGACCGTCTGCTTGCGGGCGCGCGCGATCTGATCGCGTCCTGCCCTTGCGAGTCGGGCTGCCCCTCGTGCGTGGGGCCGGCTGGCGAGAGCGGGGACCGCGCGAAGGCGGCGGCAGCGCGTATACTGGCGGAATTGACCGGTTTGGAGGCCTCGTGAAGTGCGGCAAGCTGAATTTCAAGTGTCCGGTGTGCAAGTCGGCGGACGTGTTCTATTCCTGCACGCCAAACTGCTGCTTCAATCATGTATGCAGCGCTTGCAACGCCACGTTCGAACCGGTGACGCGGGCGGAGGGTGGAACGGTGACCGGAATGGTTCCGCCCGACCCTTTGCCGGATTCGACGGAAGCGACGGCCGAATGCGTCAAGTGCGGCTCGATCAAAGTATACGAGTGCGCGGACGGAAGGGTGGCCTGCTTGGCCTGCGGCGCGGCGCTGACTGTGGAATATACCGAAGTGGTGGAGGCGTAGATGATGGCGGAGCCGTGGCTGCGGGGGCCAATTGAGGGCGTGGACCCGCTAATCGCGCCGCTGTTTTTCAGCTTCGAGCAAATTCGCGAGGACTTGGCGAAGCACACCGAAGGTCTGACGGTCGAGCAGGTGTGGAGCCATCCCCACGGGCTCGCGCCCCTTGGATTTCAGATGCGCCACATTGCGGGAAGCATCGGACGGCTGGCCACCTATCTGCGCGGCGAGCCGCTTACTGAGGCGCAGATTGCGGAATCGACGCGCGAGTTCGACCCGGGCGCTTCCCGCGACGAACTTCTGGCCGCCATCGATCGGTCGATGGCTACTGCGGAGCAGGCGGCTTGCGAGGCGGCGCGAGGCTCGATGACAGAGGCCCGGACCGTCGGACGAATGCGTCTGCCGACGACGGTAGTGGGACTGATCGTACACATTTCGGAGCATTCCCAGCGGCATCTGGGGGCGGCGATCGTGACCGCAAGATTGCTGCGTACACTCCCCGAAGACAGACAAGAGTAATCAAGGAGACAAACATGCCGGACACGGCAACTGACGTGGATTCGTTTCCGGCACGGTTCAGGATAATGGACCCCAGATTTCAGACCAGGCAATAAGTTAGAATTTCGGCGGAGTCGTGAAGCAAGGAGAGTTGATGACGACGACGCGAAAGCAATATAGTCCGAAGTTCAAAGCGAAGGTGGCGGTGGAAGCGATCCGGGGAGAGCGGACTCTGAGCCAGTTGTCATCGCAGTTCCGCGTGCACCCGGTGCAAATCGGCCAGTGGCGGAAGACGGCGACGGAACATTTGGCGGATCTTTTCGTGGATGGGCGCAAGAGCAAGCGGTCCGGTGAGGAGGTAGAGAGGACGCGCTGTACGAGGAGATCGGCAGGTTGAAGATGGAGTTGGACTGGCTCAAAAAAAAAGTGGGTCCGCTGGACTGAGCGAGGGGCGGCGGCTGGTGGAACCGGGGCATGGGGAGATCAGTGTGCGGCGGCAGTGTGGCCCGCTACTTTCTCACATATCCGGTATTGGCCGATCGCAATCCCCCTTGACGGTGTGCCGCATCCGAAAGCGCGTGCACTCCGCTAGCGTCGACCCAGCGATTGTAGAAGTTGAACAACGCACATACGGTGATCGTGTAGTAAATCGCCTCGTCGTCCCATCCGGCCGCGTACAAGGGCTTCATGTCCTCGGCGGTTATCCGTGGCGAGTCGTGATTCACCTTGTCGACGAAGCGGAAAAGCGCCTTCTCCTTTTCGCTGAGAGCCGAGCTCTCCGGATCGGCGATCACACCCGCAACGAACTCCTCGCCATTGATTTCCGGCGTCAATGCTTTGCGCTCCCTTTCCAGAAGAACCGCCGCGACCGCGGCATGAGACTTCAGTCAAAACGGGCAGTCGTTCCGCGCCGACGTATACGCGGCAATCAACTCCCGTACACCGGGACTCAATGGCGCGGGTTCGCGCATGATCTCCTGAGTAAAGCGCGCGAGGTGGCTGGTCGCCTCCGGCTTGAACGCGAACATATTCCAAATCTGCGGATACTCGGGACCCGCGGCCCGCATCATGCGGACAGCGTCGGCATAGGGCCCAGGCTGCGGATTGTTCTCCACACCAGGCAGGAACATCGGCTCCATGACCGGCTTCGGTTTCCCGGGATTCTCGTTCTCGCTCATAGTCGCCCTATTCTAGAATAGAAATTTCAATCCGAATTGCACAAGACGAGGCGGGGACGCTTCCAATATTCGCCCGAAGCCAGGCGAGGCAAGATCAGTCACCGGTAGTCCGAAATTCGCGTGATTCGCCAGATTGAAGCACTCGGCCCGGAATTGCAGCCGGCGCGACTCGCCGAGCGCGAAGCTTTTCAACAGCGACAAGTCGACGTTGGCAATGCCCGGGGCCCTCGCGATGTTCCTCCCGGCGTTGCCGAAGTTGCCGGCTTCCGTCGCCGGATTCAGCCGCCGAAAGGCCGAGCGCGAAATCCACTGTTCCACCGTGTGCGTCCCGTCGTTCGGATTGGAGACCACATCCGGCCGGCTTCCCGCGAATCCCGAGACGGGCGGATGGGAGGCTTGGCCGGCCACGTTCGCGCTGTCGAATACCGTGAACGGAGTGCCGCTCGACGCCGTCGCAATCCCGTTCAACTGCCAACCCGAGAGCAATACGCGTCCGGCGCTTCCTATCGCCTTCGGCGCTGGAATCTCCCAGCTCCCGCTCAACACGAAGCGGCTCTTCGCATCGAACAGCGACGGACCGTGCTCCGCGAACAGGTTCAAAGGATTTTGCGCAATGTCGACCTCGCCCGACAGCGGACGCGCCGCCGCGCCGGTCAGATTCATGGCTGATAAATAGTCCAGCGTTTTCGAGAACCAATAGGACGCGCTAAATCCAAGCCCGTGGCTGAACCGCCGGGATAGCGAGAGCTGCGCGCCGTGATAGGTCGAGTTCGTGATGTTCGACAGGAGCGCGACGTGCACGAGTTGGCACGGCGATGCATCCGCCGGACAGTTTGCGTAGAGGCGCCTGCGGTCCGCGTTCTGCGCCGTCGCGCCCGGTCCCCACACCGCCGGGTTCGCTTCGATGTTGCGCGGCATCCTGGTTCCCTTGGTTCCCACGTAGCGGCCCTCGACTACGTAGTTCTTTCCAAGCGACCGTTGCAGCGAAAAATTCCAGTTCTGCGCATACGGCGGACGCGCGTCCTTCGACGTTCCCACTACCGTCGCCGGTCGAAGGAATGAATTGGGCTGCGGCTTCGGCTGATTGCCGTACGGACTTACAAACGTCGTCCCCGGTCCGCTGAATTGCACCAGCTGAGTCCACGGCAGCGAACTCACCGGCGCCTGGAACGAAGCCCCCTGGCCGTTCGACATCGTGTCATAGAAAATTCCGTAGCTCGAACGAATCGCGAACGCGCCCCGGCCATCCGGGTTCCACGCGAATCCGATCCGCGGCATGAACGCCGTCCACTGTGTCGCCGCCAACCCCTTCGCCACGCCCGCGTCTCCGGGAAAGAGCACGCCGAGCGGAGCGTTCGGAAACACCGTCGATTGCTGACCCGGCACGAACGTATTCAGACGGTCCCGTACCTCAGTGAACGGCGGGTTGACTTCCCAGCGCAAGCCGTAATTGATGGTGAACCGGCTCGTCGCGCGCCATTCATCCTGCGCGAATAGTCCCGTGCTCCAGTTGCGCAGCCCGCGCGACAGATCGCCCAGCCCCTGATAGAACACCAGCGGACGGCCCATCAGGAAATTCGCGAATCCGTCGTTCGATGGAAACGATGGCGTGAACACGAAGAACGCGTTCGGCGCAATCGCCTGGAACGCCGTGATTCGCGTGTTTCGCGCGTCGCCGCCTATCTTGACCGCATGCTTGCCGCGCATCAGCGAGAGCGAATCGTACAATTCATAATCGTTCTGCGTCGAGGTGCGCGGCCCAACGATCGCACCGCCGACCGGCGAGTACCCGTTGATGTTGAAGAACGGCACTCCCTGTCCCTCGCTCGAAGCCGAGTCGTAGTTGAACCCCAGCTCGCGCGGCGGCGTCTTATTCAGCCGCTGGTCGAAAAAGAACTTGTGCCGGAAGTAGGAAGCGCGGAAGGAGTTCACCACCGCCGGCGAGAACAGATGCGTCTCGGAAAGCGTCAGTGCGTGCGTTGCCAAATCGTCCTCGACCGGGAAGCCGGGGAGATCCGAGCCGCGAATCGAGATCGGATTCACGTTCGTCCCCTGAGAATAGGAGTAGCGAAAGGCGAGCTGGTCGCGGTCCGTGAAGCGGTGGTCGATTCGTCCGCCGCCCTGGTCGTAGTCGTTCCGCGTCACCACTGTTGTCCGGTACACCGACGCGCCCGCGTTAGCGAACGGAATATAACGCTGCATCACGCCCAACGACACCGGATTCAGAAGCGACGGCGGAATGACTCCGCCCGGATAAGGCACGCCACCGGCGGAAAAGTCGATAAGCGGCGGCGTCTTCCCGGAGAAGTCCCCTCGTCGCTGCGCTTCCGTGCCGACTACGGCCGACCGCGTCACGCCCTGGCGGTTTCGGAATCCCTCATAATACCCGAAGAAGAACGTGCGGTCGCGGCGGATCGGTCCCCCGGCGGTCGCGCCGAACTGGTTCTGCTTCAGAGGCTCCACTTCGCTCGAAAAGAAATTGCGGGCGTCGAAGGTATCGTTGCGAACGAATTCGTAGAGCGAACCGTGGATGCCGTTGGTCCCAGACCGCGTGACGACGCTCGTCGTGGATCCGCTCGTCCCGCCATACTCCGGCGGCGCGGTGTGGGTCAGGATGCGAAACTCCGCGATCGCGTCGACCGGAATGCGCAGTGCGAAGCCGCCGTCCATCCGGTTCACGTTGGCCGCGCCATCGACGCGATAGCTATTCGACTCCGGCCGCTGTCCATTGACCGCGTAGCCCTGTCCGTTTCGGAGGCTCCCGCCAGACTGTTGAATTCCGCCCGTCAACGGCGCGACGCCAGCCTGAAGAAGCCCGAGTTGCGTGAAATTGCGGCCGTTTAGCGGCAGGTCGAGCACCTCCTTCGTCGTCACCACCTTCCCGAGAGTGTTCGTCGCCGTATCCACCAGAGCCGCGTCGGCTTCGACCGTGACGGATTCCTGCTGGGACGCCAATGCCAGCGCCACGTCAAGACGCGCCGTCTGGCTCACATTGAGTTGAACGGGCTGCTGCTGGAACCGTGCGAATCCGGTCCGCTCGACGGAAACCTGATAGCGCCCAATAGGCGCGAGCGACAGCTTGTAGAATCCCTCCGCGGATGTGGTCTGGCTCTGTTTGTAACCGGTATCGAGATTTTTGATGGTCACCGACGCGCCACCCACGGCGGCGCCGGACGAGTCGCGAACTTCCCCTTCAAGAGAGGCGGCCGGGTCCTGCGCAAGGCAGTACAGGCAAAGCAAAAATGGCGTAAGCAGGGATCGGGTTTTCATTTGGGCCTCCTGGAGATAAGCCAAGTCTACGGGCGCGCTTCCGTTGCGGGCAATAAGCGAAAGGCACTAATCGAAAGCTACTAAGCGTTTCGCTCCTTGTCGGGCGTCCGGTCGGCCAGAAGCGGCGCGACTCCACGGCTCAATAGTCAATTCCGATTATTGCGTTGCGGGGCGGCGGCGAATACCATACCGGAATGCCTCATATTGAACTTCGGGAAGGCTTACCCGGCATGCGGGCGCTACAAACGTACCGGCCGGAGACGGCCGCGCCGTTGAATCAGCTCGCGAACATTCTGTTGCAAGGGCCGGGCACGCTGCCGCCGGGCGAGCGGGAGCTGATCGGAGCTTTCGTTTCGGCTCGGAACGACTGCTTCTATTGCCAGTCGATTCACGGAGCCGTAGCCGCTCGGCATTTGGCAGGCGGCGAAAGTCTTGTGACGCAGGCCAAGCTGGATTCCGAGAATGCGCCCTTGACGGAGAAGTTGAAGGCGCTGCTGGCCATCGCGGGCAAGGTGCGGGAAGGCGGCAAGCAGGTGACGGCGGAGGTGGTCGCGAGGGCCCGCGAGGCTGGCGCAACCGACCTCGAAATTCACGACACCGTGCTGATCGCCGCGGCGTTTTGCATGTTCAATCGCTATGTGGATGGCCTGGCAACATGGGCTCCGGAAGATCCGCAATTCTACCGGGACCGCGGCGAGTATATTGCGCGCCAGGGTTATTCGGCGCCGGTGAGTCCTGCGGCATAGCGGTTCGAAACGCGGTTGCGAGCGAGCCGGTTTGGGCGTGCGAAATATCTGAAGCCCGAGGAAGCACGCGGCACAAGGAGTCGGCAGCCAGCCCACTCTTCCGTGATAGATTAGTGACTTCGAGCCGGGCCTGAAGCGGATGAGCGTCGCCGACATCCTGAAAGCAATCAACGCTAACCTCGGCACGATTGCCACAGCCTTAACGGCGCTTGGCACGCTCGCGACCGCCGGTATCACGCTCCGTACCCACTTCACCCGCTCCCGGCTCCTCGTGCCAAATGCCTTCCCCCTCCCCGAGGTTCCCGGCGAACACGCCATCTTTGACAAGGAATTTCCCAACCTACAGACAATGATGGTTGGCCGCGAACGCGAGATCCACGATTTGGCCCGTGCCGTCAAAGATCGCCGGCTGACGTTCCTCTACGGGGAATCCGGCTCCGGCAAATCGACGCTCTTGAAGCTGGGCCTCGCCCGCGAGCTTGCGCAGTCCGGAACCTGGATTCCCATCTACGTCGACGTTTGGGGCCAGGACTGGGTGCGCGGGCCGCAAAAATCGCTCGCCGACGCCACGGACTTCGCGCTCCGGGCGCTGGAGCTTTCGATGGATAACCCCGTCATCACGGAGACGGTCTTCTCACGCCTCGCCGAGCTTCGCTCAAAGACCGGACGCCGTCCCATCCTTCTGTTTGATCAACTCGACGACTACCAGAATGCCAACCGCGAGCGCTTCCGCAACACCGGGACCGGCCTGTTCCTGGGCCCGGACGAGGTCGGCGACGCCAACCCCTTTTGGCGCAACGTACGCGATCTACTCGGCACCGAAGGCGACCCCATCCATGTGCTACTGGCAACCCGTGACGATGCGGAGTCCGGCCTGCACTGTTTCCGGTTTGAAGAGCCTGGAGTTTATCCGCTCGCGCGTCTCGAAGCTGCCGATGTCGAGCAACTCATTCACCGGCTCGCGCCCGAATCCGTCGTCAGTAAACCCGAAAACGGCTTCAGTGACCTTATGGCCCGCATCGTCGCCGACCTAGGCCGCGACCACGGCGGTAAGGTGCTCCCCATGCAGCTTCGCGTCGCGCTCGCCGGCGTCGGCCGCCTCTCCGGACCGTTGACTTTGTCCCGGCTCGAACGGCTTGGCGGCGTCGCCGGACTCGGTGCGCAGTATGTCGAAAGCGCAATCCAAGACGCTCCCGGCGCATGGCCCGTTCTGAATGCCATGGCGCAGCGAACGGCCGAAGGGCGCGGCAAAGCGGCGCTTCTTACCAGACAGCAAGTGCTGGCTCTTGTTCCGTCCGGACAGGACGCGTCCCGCTTGTTGCAAAAACTCATCGACGCGCGCATCCTTCGCCGCCGCCTCGCAGGCTCGGAAGATGAAACTTGGCAGCTTTATCACGACTACGTCGCCGACGCGATCGTCGCCCTTGATCGCCGCAAGCGCAAATGGGCCCTGCGCTTAAGCGAGGCGCACGAGCGTTTCCGCCTCGCCGACGGCCTGCTCCAGAGATGGAGCCTCCTTTTGGGCCCATTCACGCTAATCCGGCTCTTCTGGCAGCGCCTCCGTGATGGCGCCTTCCGCTTTGGCGAGCATCTGGGCTATGTCCGCCTCAGCCTGCCACGCATGGTCCTGAATATGTGGACAGTTGCTGCGGTTGCAGCGTATGGCGGCTGGGTGTATTGGTCGGAACAGTCGGAGGCAAAAGAAATTGCGTCCGCATTCCTGCAGGGAGGGAACAGTAAGGAGGAGTTTCGCGCCTTGTGGCGTCTATCGTCGACACCCTCCGACCGCACTCGAAGAATGGTCTTTCAAGAACTGCTTTCTACCCCAGTCGGCGCGGAACGCTTTGACAACAATCGCGATTCAGCCATAGCAGCGCTCGGCCTCAGAATCAGCTCTCTCGATGGTCTTCGTGGGTTGGCTGTTGAAGGGCCATGCGCCGAATTTCGCATCATGTCTAGTTGTGTCGCTCTATCGCTCATTGCAGGAGACGGAGCTCGGCTTGCCGACCGGATTCTGGACCGGATGAAGGTCACGACCGGTATCGTTGATCGATTCCGGATGAGGGAGGCGTTGGCGGCGCTGGCAAAGGAAATACACGGGGAGCAAGCGGCGCGCTTGGCCGACCGGGTTCTGGAGCAGATGAAAGTTACGACCTATGCCTTTGAGTCGTCCAGCCCGGGGAAGGCGTTGGCGGCGCTGGCGAAAGAAACACACGGGAAGCAAGCAGCGCGCTTAGCCGACCGGATTCTAGAGCGGATGAAAGGCACGACCAATGCCTTTGAGCTGTCTAGTCTGGGACAGGCGTTGGCGGCGCTGGCGAAAGAAACACACGGGGAGCAAGCAGCGCGCGGAACCGACTGGATTCTGGAGCGAATGAAAGGCCGGACCGATGCCTATGAGTTGTCCCGCCTGGGAGAGGCGTTGGCGGCGCTGGCGAAAGAAACGCACGGGGAGCAAGCAGCGCGCGGAACCGACTGGATTCTGGAGCGGATGAAAGGCACGACCCAAGTCGATGAGCTGTCCAGTTTGGGAGGGGCGTTGGCGGCGCTGGCGAAAGAAACACACGGGGAGCAAGCGGCGAGCTTGGCCGACCGGATTCTGGGTCGGATGGAAGTCGCGGCTGTTACCTTGAAGTCGTCCAGTCTGGACGAGGCGTTAGCCACGTTGTTATTACTAACAAACTGGGAGCAAGCACCGCGCAGAGCCGACTTGATTCCGGAGCGGCTGAAAGGCACGACCCCTGCCTTGGAGTTGTCCAGCCTCGGAACGGCGTTGGCGGCGCTGGCGAAAGAAGTACACGGGGTGCACGAAGCGCCCGGAGCCGACATGATTCTTGAGGGGATGTGGGGAACGATTAACCCTGACGACGCGTCCACCCTGGGAGCGGCGTTGGCGGTGCTGGCGAAAGAAACACACGGGGAGCAAGCAGCGCGCTTAGCCGACCTGATTCTGGTGCGGATGAGAGGCACGACCGATGTCGGTGACCAGTCCAGCCTGGGAGCGCCGTTGGCGGCGTTGGCAGGGAGTGTAGAAAAGCAAAAACGACTACACATACTTACCAAGCTAATCGCAATTCCTGTTACCGTTGACTGCGGCGCGGCGGTCTCTCAGGCAACCCGCCAGGAACTCCCGCTTCTCGTCGATATGCTCAAGTGGCCCATCTGTGGCTCTTCCCGCAACGGCGTCATGCTCCACATCGCCGAACTCCAGGGGCAGGACCCCAAAATCTTCGGCGTCTTTGAAGAAGTTAAGGACCGCCCTTCCTTTCGCACCGACATTCGCAAGTTCATCCACTGGCTGAAGACCCAAAAGGGTCCCAACGGCAAACCCTTCGATGTCGAGGGCCCGCCCATTCACAACCCTTACCTAACCCCTCGCAGATCGGACCCGAAGGCACCACCCGCTCCCACTGCGACGAATCGCTAACCTCCAGCGTCTCCTGGCCGACGAACCGCCTGAAGCGTTCCCGTCCTCGGAGCCGAGCTTCGAATGGGACTCAGCGATGGTAGCCGTCCGCAACCAGTGCATGCGCCTGCGAGAAGGACGCCGGGGCGGTTCAGTATTGGAACCGTAAGCCCAGAAAGGCGCTCACTCCCGGAGCGTCGACACCCGAGCCGTGCACGCGGTAGTTCCGGTCGAGGATATTGAACACGCCGCCGGTCACGCTCACGCGTTCCGTCAGAGAGTACCCTCCGTGCAGGTTCCATGACAGCCAGCCCGCCGTCTCCTGGTAAAAAGCGGCGCGTGTGGAATCGGCCAGACCGGGCAGCACTCTGTCCTGAACCTGGCGCAGCGTTTCACCGGTCGGGGTAAAGACGCCCTGACCGATGAAAGGCGACAGACGCGTGGACTGAAACACCGCCGCAATGTCGCTGCGCGAACGCGATGCGCCGATGCGCTCGTCGTCGATGTCTCCGCCGCTCAAACGGCTCTGCGGCCCGGCGAACAGCAGGTAGGTGCGCCACCAAGATCGCGTCCTGGTATGCTGCAAGGCCACCGTGCCTTGGGGAGGAGGCAGGCGGCGGATGTAGCGATTGGGATTCAGATCGCGGCCCACGATGTAGGAGAAGCCGGCATCCGCGGCCCAGTGGGACGCGACCTGCAATCTCCCGCTCGCCTCGGCTCCGTAGTAGCGCGCGCGGCCGTCGTTCACAAAGGCCTTGACGGCGCGGGGATCGTTGGAGGTTGCTACCGTGACCACGCCTTGTGCTTGTTGCGCGGCCGTTGGCGGCAACGTCACGACCGGCAGGCCGGACAGACTGGCGGGCGCGCCATCGTGTGGAAACAGCAGAGTGCGGCGCACGATAGGGTCGGAGATCTCGGAGTCGAAGAATTGAACGCGCGCTTCGACCTTGCGCACCCGCAGCCGGAGACCGGCTTCATAACTGAGAAGCTGCTCGGCTCTCAATCGCTCGATGGGACGCCCCAGCGAGGTTGCTCCTTCCGAGGCGTTCGATGCAAGCAAGGCGCCCGCGGGTACGGCGTCCGCCGCGGGGATCTCGTAGCCGAGGTCGTTCAATCCGATGGCGCCGAGGTCATTTGCGTTGGGCGCGCGGAAGCCCCGGCCAACCAGTCCGACGACGCTTAGCGCCGGGTGAAGCTGCCATGCCAAAGCGGTGTTGAAAGTCCAGTCGCCGAAATCCTGCGCGGAGGCCCTGCTGCCGAACGCATCGCTCCGATTGGAATACCCGGCCCGCGTCCAGCGGCCGCCAAGCGTTGCCCGCAGCCGCCGGCTGATCTCGAGCCGGTCCTGCACGAAGGCGCCGCCGTTGCGATACCGCGACCCGTCTGGGTAAAGGGCGCGGGCGCCCTGCCGCGTCCCGGTTACCGGGTTGATCACGGTGCGCGTCGACGAGATGCGCTCGTCATGCCATTCGCCGCCGAAAACGATGGCGTGGCGGCGGCCCAGGCGCGCGGTGGCCTGCCCGCTGTAACCGAAAGCGTTCACCACGCTGTCGTCGGCCGTGATGGGGTCCGTGAACCGCAGATTCTGGCGGCGGGAACCGTCTCCCTGCGAGTTCACGGAGAAGGTGCCTGCCACGGTGTCAAGCCATCCCAACCCTACCTTTTCATACCGCGCGTAGCCGAACTTCAGCTCCTGCGGGTCGAGCGCCGATTGCAGCCGGCCGAGACCGCCCCAGAGGTCCTTATAGTTCCTCGATCCATATTGGCTCGATTGCTGATACCACAGGGTGAGCGTCTGGCCTGCGCCGAGCCGCGCTGCAAGTTTGGTGTTGGCCCCCCATTGAGTGAAGGCGGTGTCCTGTTGGCGGTTTCCGGTCAGGTTCGCCGCCTGCGCCCCACTCAGTCCGAAAAAGCGGCGGAGAACGTGCCGGGAATCCTCGCCTTCACCGGCCCTCAGATCGTTGTGCCGCACCCCGCTCGCCCCCGCGATGAAGGCGACGCGGGCCGTACCGGCGGAGATGCGCGCGTCCGTGCCGGCGGAGGCGTCGGCGGTGGCGCCGAACACGTTCCAGGCGCCGTGAAACGCAGTCGTTGAAGGCTCAAAACGGACTTCCGGCGTGATCACCTGGATG
Organism: Candidatus Sulfopaludibacter sp. SbA3; assembly: GCA_945893365.1. Lineage (GTDB taxonomy): Bacteria > Acidobacteriota > Terriglobia > Bryobacterales > Bryobacteraceae > SYKU01. Next base: position 21,641 of record CAMDED010000038.1, read on the forward strand.
GTCCCGCCGAGCGAATCGCTCCCGTACCGCGAACTCGAAGGCCCGAGCGCCGTCTCGATGCGCTGCACCTGGCTTGCCTCGATAAAGGCAAGGTATTGATTCGGGCCGGATCGGAACGTGGAGTTGTTGAACCGGACTCCGTCGATGAGATTCAGTACCTGGTAGCCGGTCAGGCCGCGAAGGAACGGCGACACTTGAGCTGTTGAGGTCTGCTGAAGCAGAATCCCCAGACTGCCTTCGAGAGCGTGGCCGACGGTGGGCAGCGGCCCGGCCCGAATTTCGCCGATATCCCGAACATCCACTATGGCCGCGGCCGCACCGGGCTCTTCCACAAATCCACGAGAGGCCGTAACGGTGATTTCGCTTTGCAGCGGCAATAGCCGCAACCGCAGAAGCAGGGGTACGGCGGAGTCGCTCTCCAGGGGCTGCTGCACGCGGCTGAGGCCACCGCTATCGGCGCTGACGCTGAAGGCCCCGCGCGCGGGCAGTGGAATCGAGAACTTACCATCGGAATCGGTGCGGGTTTCCGCCACGGTCAGACCGGTAGCGGAAAGGATGCGGACCTGCGCGTCGGTCACCGGCTGGTTGGCGGGGTCGACGACGGTTCCGCGGACAACCTCGCCGGCCCACGTGGAAAAGGCAAGCAGGGGGACACAGAGGATCGGACGAAACATTGCACACAATATAACATTCGAAGGTTTCATTTCCGCTAACGGCTTGGAGAGAAACAACCGTTGCGATTGGCAGCCGGTGGAGCAGGCGATCGTCTTTCGACCCTGCCTTCTACAAATCGCCCGGTGAGCATTCTCAGCGGCGATGCGTTGAGCCCCGCCTCGTCCTGGTATATTTATTGCGATGAACGATGCTTCGTGCCGCGCGCGTCTGATTTGGGCGATGCTTGTGGCGCTGTTTGGAGCAGCGCCGCTCATGGGCCAGGAGCCGGGTCCGGGCCTCACGCCGGCAGACGTGGTGCGAACGCAGATCACGGCGCTCAAGAACAACGACAAGCCGTCGAAGGACGCGGGCATCGCGACCGCGTTTCGCTTCGCCTCACCCGGGAATCGCGCCGCGACCGGGCCGCTCGACCGTTTCATCCTTATGGTAAAGGGCCCGCTCTACCGTCCGCTGATCGATTGCCGGACCGAGGAGTATGGCGAAATGGTGGTGAAGGGCGATCTGGCGCGGCAGATCGTGCGCGTCACGCAAGTGGGCGGCAAGACGGCCGTGTACTTGTTCACGCTCTCGAAGCAGAAGGAAGCGCCGTACAAGGACTGCTGGATGACGGATGGCGTGATGCGGCTCGAAGACCAGGCGGGGCCGTCGAAGATCGCGGGCAATTTCGGCGGAGGAGGGGCGGCCTCAAGCCGTTGCTCGATTCCGCCCGCCTGACGCGTGATCCTGCGCTTGGTTGCCCCACGAAGGCTGGCGGCGAATTGGACGGCCGCGGTTGGACTAAATTGGAGAGGACGCGGAAACAGATGCTGAGCAAAACGTTGAGAAAGACATGGGCCCTCGTAGCCCTGGGCTTATTCGCACTGGCCTCCGCGGCGCTCGCAGCCGAGGCATGGCCTCAGTTTCGCGGAGCCGATTCGACGGGCGTATCCGAGGACATAGGGCTGCCCGAGAAGTGGAGTTCGACCGATAACGTCGCCTGGAAAGTGGGCATTCCCGGCAACGGATGGTCTTCACCCGTCGTTTGGGGCGACCGCATCTTTCTCACCACAGTCATCAGTAAAGAGGATAAAGAGCCGCCCAAGAAGGGCCTGTACTTCGGCGGCAATCGCAACGCGCCCGCGGACGAGCACCGCTGGCTCGTCTACTGTATCGACTTCCAGACGGGCAAGACGCTTTGGGAGCGCGAAGTGCATCGGGGCGTCCCCGCTTTCTCGCGCCACTTGAAAAATACGTTCGCGTCGGAAACGCCCGTCACCGACGGCGAGCGCGTGTATTTCTATTTCGGCAACGTCGGGATGTTCGTCTTCGACATGAACGGCAAGCCCGCGTGGTCGCAGAAGTGGGGCCCGTTCAATACGCGCTTCGGCTGGGGGACGGCGGCGTCGCCCGTGCTCGACGAAGGCCGCGTCTACGTGGTGAACGATAACGACGACGACTCGTTTCTGGCGGCTCTCGACAAGAAGACCGGCAAGCAGATCTGGCGTGTGGAACGCGACGAGAAAAGCAATTGGGCCACGCCCTACATATGGAAGAGCGGGCGGCGGACGGAGATTATCACGCCGGGCACGAAGCGGATCAGGTCCTACGATTTGGATGGCAAGGCGCTGTGGGAGTTGGGCGGCATGTCGTCGATTACGATTCCCACGCCGTTCTCGAAGTTCGGCCTGCTTTATGTGACGTCCGGCTACGTGGGCGACCAGGTGCGGCCGGTGTTCGCGATCAAGCCGGGGGCGTCTGGCGACATTTCGCTCAAAGAAGGGGAGACTTCGAACGCGAGCGTGGCGTGGTTCCTGCCGCAGGCGGGACCATACAATCCGTCGCCGATCGTGGTGGGGGATTATTACTACACGCTGTTCGACCGCGGATTCCTCACGTGTCACGACGCGAAGACGGGGAAGGAAATCTATGGAAAGGTGCGGATCGATCCGGCGGCCGCGGCCTTCACGTCGTCGCCGTGGGCTTACAACGGAAAGATCTTTGCGCTCAGCGAGGACGGCGACACTTTTGTGATTCAGCCCGGACCGGAGTACAAGCTGCTGGCGAAGAACACGCTGGACGAAATGTGCATGGCGACGCCGGCGATCGCGCGGGGGAGCCTGATCATAAGGACGGCGTCGAAGCTCTACCGGATCGGCGGCGCTCGATGATTTCGCTCATTGTCAAGCTACTCTGAGCCGCCCAGTAAGACTACCGATGTGGTATTCTCTGCCCTAAGGGCTAAGGGGAGCAATTCTACATGGAACGTAAGACCGCGAGCGACTATCCGCAAGAGCTGCTGAACCTGTTCGACCGTTACGTTCACGGCGATATCGACCGCCGCGCGTTTCTCGATGGTGCGAAAGAATACGCTGCGTGCGGCGTCACCGCAATGGCGATTTGGGAGAGCCTCCGCCCGAATTACGCCTGGGCCGAACAGGTCGCGAAAGACGACAGCCGCATCAGGACGGAACGCGCGACCGTGCCCTCGCCGCAGGGAAATGGAAGCGTCTCCGGGTATCTGGTGCGGCCGGCGGCGGCTTCCGGAAAGCTCCCCGGAATTCTGGTGATTCACGAGAACCGCGGCCTCAACCCGTATATCGAGGACGTCGCGAGGCGCTTGGGCACGTCGAATTTCATCGCCTTCGCCCCGGATGGTCTTACGAGCGTGGGCGGCTACCCGGGCAACGATGAAAAAGGCGGCCAGCTATTTGGAACCGTGGACCGGCCGAAGATGATGGAAGACTTCGTGGCGTCGGCGCGCTGGCTCAAAGCGCGTTCGGATTGCACCGGCAAGATCGGCGTGGTGGGCTTCTGCTTCGGCGGCGGCATTTCCAATTCGCTCGCCGTGCGGCTGGGCTCGGACCTCGCCGCGGCCGTCCCCTTCTATGGCGGACAGGCTCCGGCCGCGGACGTTCCGCGGATCAAGGCGCCGCTTCTGCTGCACTATGCGTCGCTCGACACGCGCATCAACAACGGATGGCCGGCCTACGAGGAAGCGCTCAAGGCGAACAAGGCGGCCTACACCGCGCACATGTACGAGGGCGCGAATCACGGCTTCCACAACGATACGACGCCCCGTTACGACGAGGCCGCCGCGAAGCTCGCCTGGCAGCGCACGCTCGATTTCTTCAATAAATACGTCCGGGGCTGATTTTACCGGTGAAGCCTCCGCCGCGCGCGCGGACCTCCACTCCTGCTACAATTCTTCCTTATGTTCAACGGTCTCGAACACACCGCAATCGCCTCGCCCGATCCGGCGAAACTGGCCCAGTGGTATGTGGATCATCTGGAATTCCACATCAACTTCACCTACGCCGGCAACTACTTCGTCAAAGCGAAGGATGGCTCCATGCTGGAGATCATCCCCTCCGCCGGCGACCGGCCGAGCAACCAGATGAAGGACCCCGGCATCCGCCATCTCGCCATCAAGTGCGACGATTTCGACGCCGCGTATACGCTCCTTAAGGGGCAACGCGTCGTCTTCCTCACGGAACCCTACGAAACACAGGGCAATCGTCTGGTCTTTTTCGCCGACGGCGACGGCAACATCGTGCACCTCATTCACCGGGAGAAGCCGCTCCCCTAGAGGCGCGCTCCCGTGCTCCGCAGGGTCTTCAAGGCATTTCAGTATCGCGATTTCCGGCTTCTGTGGATGGGAGCGTGCACGTCGAGCATCGGCACGTGGATGCAGAAGGTCGCCCAGAGCTGGCTGGTTCTGGAAATTTCTCAATCGCCCTTTCTTCTCGGTCTCGACGCATTCCTTGGAGAAATCCCGATCTTCCTGTTTTCCCTGTTCGGCGGCGTCGTGGCGGACCGCATGGACCGGCGCAAGCTCCTCCTCGCTTCGCAGTTCGTCCAACTCACTTGTGCGTTCCTGTTGGCCGCGCTGATCGGCTTCAAGGTTGTCGAAGTGTGGCATATCCTGGCGCTCTCGTTTGTCGTCGGTTTGGCGCAGGCCTTCGGCGGCCCGGCCTACCAGGCGCTCTTCCCGGCCCTCGTGGATCAGGAGGACCTGCCGAACGCCATCGCGCTCCAGTCGATTCAATTTAACGTTGCCCGAATCATCGGCCCGGTTCTCGGTGGACTGGCTCTTACGAAACTCGGGGCCGTCTGGTGCTTCACGCTCAACGGCGTGTCGTTCCTCGCCGTGATCGTTTCCATCCTGCTCCTCCACATCAGGTTCGTGCCGGTGAAGACGGCGGCGTCGCTGCTCGACAGCATGAAACAGGGGATCGGCTTCATCCGCATGAGGCCGGCCATGATGTCGCTGATCGCGCTTGCCTTCTGCATGACCGCACTCGCCGTCCCGATGATCACGTTCCTGCCGGTGTTCGCCAAGGACGTCTTCAAACAGGGACCCTCCATATTCACGCTGTTCCTCTCGATTTCGGGCGCGGGCTCGGTCACCGGGGCGCTGATCGTGGCGGCTCTCGGAAACATGAAACACAAAGGGCGCGTCTCACTCTTCATGCTGATTTGTCTAGGGGCGGGCATCGCCAGTTTCTCCCTGTCCACATCCGTGGCATGGAGTTGCGTGTTCCTGTTCGTATCCGGAAGCGCGATGATCGGCGTATTCGCCACGATTAGTTCGCTCGTCCAGCTCATCACCTCGAATGAGATGCGCGGACGCGTGATGAGCATTTATAACGTGGCGTTCCGGGGCGGAATGCCGTTTGGCAGTCTCACGACGGGGTGGCTGGTGCCGATCTTCTCCGCGCCGTCGGTGCTCGCCGTCAATGGAGTGCTGCTCGCCGTTCTAGCGGTCTACTTTCTGACGGTGGAACGGAAGGTGTCCGCGCTATGACAACAACCGCAAGAGTTGCCATGTGGGACAGGCCTCCTGGCCTGTCGACGGCCTCGACAGAGGCCGTGCGGCGCGTTCCGGCGATTCGGATGACGAGCCTCGCGTTCGTGCTGGCGGCAACGCTGGGCGCGGCGGATCTCGAATCCGCGCGCGACCGGCAGGACCGGACGGCGCTCGAGCGCGCGGCGGCCGATCTGGCCGCGGCAGCCGGGAACACTCCCCAGGACGCAACCGCGCACTTCAACGCCGCCCTCGCCTACTCCTATGCCGCGGAAGTCGCTCTCGAGCTGCGTGACAAAGGCGCGGCGGAGCGGGCTTCGCGGGCGGGAATCGCGATGGCCGAGCGCGCGGTAAGTTTGAAGCCGTCCGCCGCCGAATACTACCGCGTCCTTGGAACTCTCTGCGGCCAGGTGATTCCGGCCAACGTGCTCGCGGGCATTCCCTTCGCGAGACGCGCGCAGGACGCCATCGTCAAAGCGCTCGAGCGCGACCCCAAGTCCGCGCCTGCCTACCTGACCCGTGGCGTGGGCAATTACTATCTCCCGCCCGCGTTCGGCGGCGGTATCGAGAAGGCGATTGCGGATTTCGAGAAGGCCATCCAGTTCAACCCGAAGTACGCCGACGCCTATCTCTGGCTGGGTCTCGCGCACCGCAAGGCGAACCGGAACGCCGAGGCCCGCAAGGCCTTCACGAAATCGATCGAGCTGAATCCGAACCGCGTCTGGGCGAAGCAACAATTGGAGAAAACGCCGGAGCAATGAAGCCGACGGCTGGGGCAACGGCGCGCGGCCCGCTGATCGCGGCGTGTCTTGCCGCGCTCGTCATTGCCGGCTATTTCCAGTTTCCCGGCCACGTTTATCTTCAGTCCGATACGCAGATCTACGCGCCGATTCTCGAACATCTTCAGAACCCCGCGCTCTTCCGCAAGGAGCTGATCGTCGAATACCCGCACGTATCGCTCACGCTCTACGATGAATGCGCGCTCCTGCTGCGCAAGCTCACCGGACTCGATCTGGAGCGCGCTCTCGCGATTCCGCATCTCGTCACGCGATTCCTGGGACTCGCCGGCTTCTACCTGATGGCCTCCGCCGCGGGCCTCTCGCCGCCCTTTGCCCTGTTCGTGACGGCGTGCCTGTCGCTCGGCGCGAATATCCCAGGACCCTCCGTGCTCGTCTTCGAGTACGAGCCCGTGCCCCGCGGCTTCGCCGTCCCGCTGGTCTATCTGGCGGTCGGACTCGCCGCCCATAAGCGGTGGTTGGGCGCGGGTATCGCGGCCTCCGCGGGCTTCCTGTTTCATCCGCCGTCGACGTATCCATTCTGGGGGGCGTTCGCCATCCTCATGCTCTGGCCCGGCGATCGGAAACGCCGCTCGCTCGCCCTGATTCCGCTCGTCTGCGCAATGGCTGTGCTGTTCGCGGCGTCGGGAGGGGTCGGCTCGCAGTCCCTCTTCCGGAAGATCGAACCGCTCGAAGAGAGTCTCCAGCGTCTGCGCGCCTCCTACGTCTGGGTGAGCAACTGGGCGCCCGCATGGATGCCTCACTACGCCGTCCTCCTGGCCGTGCTTGGACTCGCGCTCTCGCGCATTCGCAGCCATACTTCTCCGGAATTGCGGTTGTTCGCCGCCGCCATGCCGCTCATCGGAATCGCCAGCGTTCCGGTGTCTTATCTGTTGCTCGAGCGCGGGGGGTTCTCGCTCATGCCGCAGTTCCAGCCGGCTCGCGCGCTGCTGTTCGTGGCCGTGATGACGGTGTTCGCCGCGGCCGCCGCCGGATGCTGGGCGGTCACTGGAAAGCGCCACGCGGAAGCGGCCGTGTGGTTCGCAATCGCCTACGCCATTCCGGCGCGCGTGAAGTTCTCGGCCCCGCCCACATGGAAAATGGCGGCTGTCGTCGCGGGCCTGGCGCTCGCCGCCGCGATTGGGAAACGAACGGCGCTCGCCGTCGCCGCGCTGGCCGCATTCTTCGTCATTCCGCTCGGCGTGGGTTTCCGCAACTATCCCGCCCTCGAACACGAGGAGCTTCGCGGACTCTCGAAGTGGGCTCGGGAAGCGACGCCGGTCGATTCCGTTTTCCTTTTTCCGGACGCGGCGCGCGATCTCCATCCCGGCATATTCCGGGCTCGCGCTTTGCGGGCGGTATACGTCGATTGGAAGGCCGGCGGGCAGGTGAACTTTTTCAAGGCGATGGGCGAGGAATGGTGGAAGCGATGGCAGGCCGCGATGACCCGGCCGCCCGACTTCGCGCTCTACCGGACGCTGGGGATCGACTACGTCGTGGTGCAGTCGAAGCACGCGATTGCGGGCAAGGCGCCGGCGTTTGAGAATTCGGCGTATCGGGCGTACCGCGTGGAGGATTGACCGCTCGCAACCATATAAACGTTGAAGCAACCCCTTCGGCAAAGTGCTTCTCCCCGTGGTGTTATCATTAGAGTTCATGCCTGAGACTTTGCCCTCGGTTGTGATCGTGGGCAGGCCGAACGTCGGAAAATCCACCCTTTTCAACCGCATCACCCATAAACGACGTTCCATCGTCGGCGACGAGCCTGGAATCACGCGCGACCGTATCCAGGGAACCGCCCAGTACGATGGCCGCCCTTTCGAGTTGATAGACACCGGCGGCATTGTCGTGCAGGATGCCGGTTTCATCCCGAGCCAGATACTCAAACAGGCGCGCCTCGCGATCGAACAGGCCGCCCACATCATCTTCCTGATCGACGGCCGCTCCGAAATCACCGGCTCCGACCGGGACCTCGCCCAGCTTCTGCTCCGGCTCGGCAAGCCCGTCACGCTCGCCGTCAACAAGATCGATACCGCGGCCCGCGAAGAGCTTGTTCCCGAGTTCTATTCGCTCGGTATTCGCGACGTTTTTCCCGTCTCCGCGGAGCACAGTCTCGGCGTCGACGCGCTGGTTTCGCACGTCACGAAGGATTTTCCGGAGTCCGTCCCCGTAACCGAGGAGCCGCCGCCCGAGGCAATTCGCGTCGCCATTATCGGACGCCCCAATGTGGGCAAGTCGACGCTGCTCAACGCCCTCACCGAATCCGAGCGGGCTATCGTTTCGCCAATCGCCGGAACCACGCGCGACGCCGTCGACGAAACCGCGATCCGGAACGGCCAGGCATACGAATTCGTGGACACCGCCGGTATCCGCCGCAAGGGCAAGACGCACGAGATGGCGGAAAAGCTCAGCGTAGTCATGGCGCGCCGTCACATTCGTCTTTCGCAAGTCGTGCTGCTCGTGCTCGACGCTTCCGAAGGCGTGCTTGGGCTTGACGCCACCATCGCCGGCTACGCCCACGAGGGCGGCCGCGCCACGATCGTCTGCGTCAACAAGTGGGACTTGATCGACGAGGGCCGCAAGCGCGCTTTCGAAAAAGATCTGCGCGACGAGCTGAAGTTTCTCGATTACGCACCGGTGATGTTTCTTTCGGCGCTAAAGGGCGATGGCGTCAATGCCTTGTTCAAAACCATCCGGCACGTCTACGAAGCGGCGTCGCAGCGCATCGGCACCGGTGAGATCAACCGCTTCCTCGAAAAACTTCAATTTGAGGAGCGTAAGATCTATTACATGACCCAAGCCGGCGTGCGTCCGCCCACGTTTGTGCTGTTTACGAACAAGACCGAACCGCTGCACTTCTCGCACGAGCGCCAGTTGACCAACCAGATCCGCAAACGATTCGGTTTTCACGGTACGCCCATCTTCCTTAAAGTGAAATTCCGAAAGAAGAAGTAGTGGCATTGGGGCGGTGACTTTGTGCGGCCCCGTCGGCGCTATCATGGAAAGTTCACACCGTGGAATCTCCAATCGCCCTTTCTACCCGCGCGCTACTGTACCTGGCGCAGCAAGCCCAAGTCCCTCTCCATCAGGCGGTCGCCGTCATCGGCCTGATCGACGAGGGTGGAACCATCCCCTTCATTGCGCGTTATCGCAAGGAAGCGACCGGTAACCTGGATGAAGTCCAGATTGGCGCCATCCACGAGAAGCTCGAATATTTGCGCGATCTCGAATCGCGCCGCCAGACCGTGCTCGCGTCAATCGAGGAGCAGGGAAAGCTCTCGCCCGAACTGCGCGCGCGCATCGAAGGCACGTTCGACAAGACCGAGCTCGAAGACCTCTACCTGCCCTTTAAGCCGAAGCGCAGGACCAAAGCGTCGATCGCCAGGGAACGGGGCCTCGAACCTCTCGCCCAATACCTCTGGGATCAGCAGCCCTCCGCGCCGCTCGAAGAATTCGCCGCTTCCTTCGTCAACCCGGACCTGGGGGTCGGCAACGTGGACGCCGCGCTTGAAGGAGCCCGTCACATTGTGGCCGAATGGGTGGGCGAGAACGCCGATTTCCGCAAACACTTACGCCAGATGATGCTCGGCGAAGGGCTCGTCGTGAGTAAGGCGATTGAAGGCGCGCAAGACCCTGAGGGCAAATACAAGCTCTACGCGGACTTCAGCGAGCCGGCCGCGAAAATTCCTTCTCATCGCATGCTCGCCATCAGGCGCGGCGCGAAGGAGGATATTCTCCATTTCGCAATCGAGCTCGATTCCGTCAAGCCGTTGACGTATCTGAAGAACAAGGTGATCCGCGCCGAGGGTGAGATTGCGGGACATCTCGAAAAGGCGATTGAGGATTCCTACGGCCGCCTGCTCGATCCGTCCATCCAGACCGAGGTGCGTCTCGAATTGAAGGATCGCGCCGATGCCGAAGCCATCCGGGTGTTCCGGGAGAACCTGGAGAACCTCCTTCTCGCTCCGCCCGCCGGAATGATGTCCGTGCTCGCGCTCGATCCCGGCATTCGAACCGGCTGCAAGGTTGCCGCCATCGACGAGACGGGAAAATTTCTCGAGCATTCCGTTATCTATCCCCTGCAGCCGAAGAACGATATCGTAGGCTCCGTCGGCACGCTTTCCGCGCTCATCCAAAAGCACCGGGCGCGCGCCATTGCCATCGGAAACGGCACAGGCTCGCGCGAGACGGCGGCTTTCGTCAAGGACTTCCTGCGCCAATCGGGACAGGCTCACATTACGGTCGTCGTCGTGAACGAATCGGGAGCGTCGGTGTACTCGGCCTCCGAAATCGCGCGGGAAGAGTTTCCCGAACTCGACCTCACGATTCGCGGCGCGATTTCGATTGGACGGCGTTTGCAGGACCCTCTCGCCGAACTCGTCAAGATCGATCCGAAGTCGATCGGCGTCGGCCAGTATCAGCACGACGTCGATCAGCGAAAGCTGAAGCAGAGCCTGGAAGGCGCCGTGGAATCCTGCGTCAATCGCGTCGGCGTCGATCTGAACACGGCTTCGTTCGCTCTTCTTCGTTACGTCGCAGGAATCAACGAGCGCACGGCTCACAAGATCGTCGAGTTCCGCAATGCCCGCGGCAGGTTCGGCTCCCGCGCGGAACTCATGGAAGTGCCCGGTTTCGGACCGAAGACGTTCGAGCAGGCCGCCGGCTTCTTGCGAATCAGGGGCGGCGCGAATCCCCTCGACATGACCGCCGTGCATCCGGAGTCCTATGCGGTGGTCGAGAGAATCGCGAGGTCGCTTGATTCTTCGGTTCCGGACTTGATTGCCAATCCGTCCAGGGTCGAGAGGTTGAAGCTCGAGGATATCGAGGGCGGAACGGCCGGCGTCTACACGCTACGCGACATTCTCGAAGAATTGAAAAAGCCGGGCCGCGATCCGCGGGAACAATTCGTGGGCGCGCAACTGCGGGACGGCGTGAATGAGATTTCCGATCTCAGCGAAGGCATGGTTCTCGAGGGTACCGTGACGAACGTCACCAACTTCGGCGCTTTTGTGGACATCGGCGTGCACCAGGACGGCCTTGTGCACGTCAGCGAAATCTCCAACCGGTACATCAAAGATCCGAGCGAAGTGGTGAAGGCCGGGCAGATCGTGAAGGTCAAGGTGCTGTCGGCGGACGCGAAGGTGAAGCGGATCGCGCTCTCGATCAAAGCGCTTCTCGAACCCGCGCCGGGCCGTCTCCCGAAAGACTCCAAGCCGCAAGATCGCGGACCCGCGGCCTCGCCTGGAGCGAAAGGACCGAAACCCACGGAGCGGCAGCCGATAGAGAAAAAGCCGAGTCTCGATGAACAACTGGCGCAGCTCTCGAATCGTTTTCGAACACGATAGGCTGTAGTAAGTTAGATCATCACATGCAAACTCAATTCAGAGTCTGTGTTCTTGGGATGGCGCTGCTCTCCGCGTGCAGCCGGAAGGCCGCGGTTCCGCTGAAACAGGACGGCGGTCCCGTCAAAGTGAAGGTCGGCGCCGTTATCGTCAAGGAAATTCAGCGCGATGTGGAATCGGTGGGTACGCTGTTTCCGTTCGAAGAGGTGATCATCAGTTCGGAGATTGAGGGCAAAGTGATCAAAGTGGAAGCCGATCTGGGCGACCGCGTCACGCCAGGCCAGGTTCTGGTCAGCGTCTCGGAAGAGGAGCAGCGGTATTTGCTCAATCAGAACGAGGCTCAACTGCGGCAGGCGCTTGAGTCGGTCGGACTAGCGAACGAAAAGGACAAAGTGAAGGACATTAAGGAGACGCCCGGAGTCCGCCGCGCCCAGGCGGACCTGTTCGACGCCGAACAGCGATACAAGCGCGTCCGGGATCTGGTGCAGCAGGGCGTGACGTCGCGGCAGGATCTCGACCAGGCCCAAGCCCGCTACCAGTCCATGCAGGCCGCCTACGAGACGTCGCTGCACCAGGCTCGCAACATGATTCAGGAGGTGGATCGCATGAGGGGCGTCGTCGACCTGCAGCGGAAGAAAGTCCGCGACACGACGATTCGCGCTCCGTTCGCGGCTTTCGTGAAGGAACGGACGGTCAACGTGGGACAATTCGTGAATCCGAACACGCCGGTCTTCACGCTGGTGAAAACCGATCCCATCCGTCTCCGCATCGAAGTGCCGGAGCGCATGGCGCCGTGGGTCAAGACCGGGCAGATGGCGGAAGTCACGATGGAAGCGTTCGGGGAACGTCAGTTTCGCGGCAGGATCTGGCGCATATCGCCAACCGTCGAGCAAAGCAAGCGAACATTCGTCGTGGAGGCTCTGATCGACAATCCCAAGGGCGAGCTCAAGCCGGGCTCTTACGCCAAGGCTCGCGTCCGCACGGACCGTTTCGATCGCACGACGCTCGTGCCGGTCCGCGCCGTCAACTATGTGTTCGGCACCAACAAGGTGTTCGTGGCCAAAGACGGCGCGGTTGACGCGCGCGAGGTAAAGCTGGGAGACCGCTTCGGCGACAACGTGGAGATCGTCGAAGGGCTGAAGGAGGGCGAGCAGGTTGCGCTCACGCAACTACAGCGGCTTGACACGGGTACCAGAATCGAGGTGACCCCTTGAGGCGAACCGGCTCCGTGAGGATTGCCATTTCGGCCGCACTCGCCCTCTTCGCGATGCCGCCGGTCGCCGCCGCGTCGACCCGCATTGTGGTCACGGTGGTCGAGCCGAAGTCCGGTAAGCCGGTTTTGGGGCTGCAGGCGGACGATTTTTCGGTCTTGGAAGACAAGTCCCCGAAACGCGTTGAGAAGGCCGAGTTCGTTACTCCGGCCGTGGACGTGATGTTGCTGCTCGATACAAGCCTCGCCGGACCGGCGGTCGCGCCGCTTGCCGCCAACCTGATCGCGCAGTTGGGGCCGAAAGAGCAGATGGCTCTGGTCGCGTTCCATTCTTCGGCCGATCTGATTCAGGATTTCACCTCCAGCCGGGAGTTGCTCTCGCGCGCGCTCGGGGGCGTGAAGTTCGGAAACACGCCGCACGTGCTCGACGCGGTTTACGCGGCCATCGATAGCGGCTTCGGTAACAGCGGTTTCCGCCGCGCGATTGTACTGCTCACGGCGGGTATCGAAGGCGACAGCCGCGTGCGCGAGCGCGATGTGGTGGGATTGGCGCGCCGCAACGGCGTCTCCATTTTTCCGGTTTACGTGGCCGGCCGGGAACGGGCAATGTTCGAGCTTCTCGCCAGGCAGACCGGCGGGGCCTCATTCAACATGCGGGACATGCAAAAGGCGTCGGGAAAGGAGGCCGCCGCCCAACCCGGACCTGCTATCTTTGAAGTCCTTCGCGCTCACTACTTACTTACCGTCCCAGGTAACTTGTCGCTGGGAGAGAAGATCAGAGTCGAGGTCAAGCGAACCGACAAGTTGTTTGTTTCCGCCCTGCCGGAATAACTCTCCGGGAACCCACATTTTACAAGTACTTAACAATTGGGACTTAAGTACTGTATCTTGACAGAATTTGGAGTCTGGGCAAAGACTGGACTTTGCGAAGTCTGTCAAAGGCGGCGCTGGGACGTGACCTTGGCGATTAACTCGAAAGAGGATGAATTTCATCAGCGTTTGGAAGTGGCGCTCGATACGGTCGTCCTGCAATCTCCGGCGTCCTTATTTTGGGGCGTGATTCTCCTAATTGCCCTCGGCGGCGTCCTGGCGCTGGTGATGGCGGAGCGAGCGATTGTGCGGAAGGTCGCGGCGCGCAATGCCCCGGTTGAACTTATGGACGGCGCGGGCAAACCGCTCCCCAAGCCGGGTGACCACAGGAATCTGCGAGGCGACATCGCCCTGGTATTTCTCGCGTCCGACACCTACGCGCTGAGCGTCGCGTCCGATTTCGATCGGTGGCGGGACGGCTCCGGAACGCGCGAGGCGATGCGAGAACGCGTCCGGCAATTGGTGGCCAACACAGCGGTAATCGTCCTTGAAGCCAAGCCTGGATTTGCCCGAGTGCGCGTCGTGGACGGCCCGGAGAACGGTAGCATCGGCTGGGTGCTTCCGGAGTGGCTTGAATAGCCCGATGCCGGCGCTGCCGGACTAGACGCGCAGGCATTTCGGTTTCGCGCCCGGCGAGTTCCGGGCTCCCGTCCCGAAGTTCTTTTCACCCCCCACCAAGTAACAATCCTCAGAGGGCGTCGTAGAGGCGCGCCCGGTAAGCCGATCGAATGACGCCATCCATGCCGTCGACCTGCTCATGGTGGCCGGCGGCCGCGACTCCATCTCGATCCTTGCCGCCGTGATTTCAGACCGGATTCGGATAGGATTGTGGGAACATGAAGACTATGAAGCTACTCTTCGTATTGCTACTGAGCGCCGGCGCAATGTTCGCCGCCGAATGGGAAGCAATACGGCGCATCCCGCCTGACCGGGAGATCGAGGTCAAGACACGGAACGGGACGCGCCTTCGCGCCGCCTTCGTGTCGGCGACCGCGGAGGCGGTGGTGGTGCGGGAAAAGCCCGGCGAGCGGTCGATCGCGAGGAGCGAGATTCGACAGGTGCGAGTCGCCGATCCGTTGCGCCGCGTTCGCAAAGGCTTAATCTGGACGGCAGTGGGAGCGGGTGCGGGCCTGGCCCTCGGATGGGCCGTATGTCCCCACTGCGCCAGCGAGGGAAGCGGCTATAAGTTCGTCGGACCGGGCGTGGCGATCGGAGCGGGCCTCGGCGCGTTAGGTTTCCTGCCCGTGCCCTACCGAACGGTCTACAAGAGCAAATAGCCTCTCAGGTTGTGCCTCTGAATGTGGCTTCCCAGCACAACTTGACTTTCGGCCTTACTGGCTACGGGCGCAGCGGAACCCCACCTGAGCGACCGGATTATCAGCCCTGTGGCTGTCGCGCGCCGTCACACGCATGTTGAATGCGCCGCCGTCGAAGCTTCCGCCTCGAATGACGCGACGTTCGGCAGCGGCCGCTCGCATTAGGCGGACATCGTCTTCAGACTGCCGCTGTCCGCCAGACGGGTACGGGGCCCATTCATTCAGACAGAATTCCCAGAGATTGCCGGCAAGGTCGAACAGACCATACGGGTTCGATGGATAACTTCCGGTTGAGACTGGCCCGTGCATGCCGGATTCGCCGAAGTTCGCTCGCGCCGGCGTTGGCTCCTCGCTACCCCACGGGTACTTGGGATTCACCATTCCTCCCCTCGCCGCAAACTCCCATTCGGCTTCCGTTGGCAGACGCTTACCTGCCCATTCGGCATAAGCAACAGCGGCTTGCCAGCTAACAAACGCTACGGGGAGACTTGCGAGATCGTTGGAAAATTGGTCCCCGGACCAGTGGCGGAGGTAATCCCCGCCAATACGGTCCTTGCTCCAGGCAGGACTCGAGCGCCCGAATCGCTGAAAATCCGCATTCGTCGCTTCGTAGCGGTCCATAAGGAATGGCCGGACGGTTACCTCGTGGGCAGGTGTCTCAGCCGACAGCATGGACTTCAGTCCTTCACCCGCGGCCGGGAACTGTCGAAAGAGCGCACCCTTGTCCGAACCCATGCGAAACGTGCCGCCTGGAAGCGGAATCATTCCGCGATGCGATGGGACGAACAGCGCCAATAGGGCGCTCCTGCGGGAGACCATGACCGTTCGACGCTTCGAGCGGCATGCGGTTAGCCAAACATCGAAACCGGATTACTCCGCTCAGCGACTGCGCACGGGTTTTCAACGGCACACGACGCCCACTCCGCTTCCACCACCGCCGCATCCTCCGATCAACTCACTCCGATGATCTCCGCCGCATCCCCCATCCGATCTTCTTCGCCAAGGCCTTCAACAACACGTCCTGTAGCTTCATCATCCGCTTCTTTTCGGCAGCGGAGTACTGCTGGGATTCGATCATGGCCCCAGCTCTCCTGCCCCGATTCCTGGACCAGACAGAACTGTGGCAACTAACGTGCTAAACAACTCGATATAATGAAAATTCTCCGGTATTTCCGGCGAGGTGCAATGGACCTGATGGAAACTGCTTTGCGTACTCCCTGGAACCACTCCCGCGGCTTCGAATGCAGCCGGACGAGGCGCTCAGGCTGGGGCTTGAGCAGGCGGCCCGTCACCGGGAGGGGTGCGTGATTATCGGCGTTCCCAGAGAGATTTTCCCCGGTGAGCGCCGTGTGGCGCTGGTTCCGGGGGCCGTCCCGGTTCTGACGAAAGCCGGTTTTGAGGTGGTTATCGAGGCGGGCGCCGGGAGGGAGGCGGGCTTCCCGGATGCCGTGTATGCCGGCAAGGGCGCGAGAATTCTGCAGGACCGGGAGGCCGTGTTCAGCTCAGCCGGGATCCTGGTTCAGGTTCTCTGTTACGGCTCGAACGACCGCACGGGCAAGGCCGATGTTCCGCTCTTCCAAAGGGACCAGTTGCTGATCGGTTTCCTTCGTCCGTTCGGCTCCCTCGATGTCATCAAAGAAATTGCCGAGGCTGGCGTCTCTTCCTTCTCGGTGGAATTGATGCCCCGCACCACCCGCGCGCAGAGTATGGATGCGCTTTCCTCCATGGGCACGGTGTGCGGCTATAAGGCGGTATTGGCCGCGGCCGACATGCTTCCAAAGCTGTTTCCCATGCTGACCACGGCGGCAGGAACGATCACCCCTGCGCGCGTCCTTGTGATCGGCGCCGGAGTGGCCGGCCTGCAGGCGATCGCCACGGCCCGAAGGCTTGGCGCGGTCGTCTCCGCCTACGACTTGAGGCCGGCGGCTAAGGAGCAGGTTCAAAGCCTCGGAGGCCGGTTCGTCGAGTTGCCCATCGAAGCCGCGAATGCCGAGGACGCGCGCGGGTATGCCCGCCCGCAGGACGACGCTTTCTACCTGCGGCAGCGGGAGCTGCTGGGCAAGGTTGTAGCCGAGCAGGACGTGGTGATTACGGCGGCGGTGATCCCCGGCAAGAAGTCCCCGGTGCTTCTTACCCGTGAGATGGTTTATGCGATGGCGCCCGGATCGGTCGTTGTGGATCTGGCCGCCGAGCGGGGTGGAAACTGCGAGCTGACGCGTCCGGGGGAAACTTTCGTCGATCACGATGTCACCATCGCCGGGCTGATCAACCTGGCGAGCAGCGTGCCGTACCACGCGAGCCAGATGTATGCCCGCAACCTCAGTGCGTTTCTTGTCCACCTGCTCAAGGACGGCAAACTACGGATCGATCCGGCGGACGAGATCGTTCGTGAAACGATTCTGACGCACGGCGGAGACATCGTCAACGCGAGGGTGAGGAAGTTCTTCGGCCTCCCCGACCTGGATTCTCAGTAGCCCGGTTGGCGGACCGGCAGGAAAGAAAGGAGACGGATATTGTCGGATCTTGTTAGTAATCTCTATGTTTTCGTTCTGGCGGGCTTCATCGGATTTGAGGTCATCCGCCGTGTCTCGCCATTGCTCCACACGCCTCTGATGTCGTTGACGAACGCACTGGCGGCGATTGCCGTGGTGGGCGCGATCGTGCTCGCCGGCGAGGCGAAGAGCACGCTTGCGACGGTGCTCGGAACCGTCGCGATCGTCGCCGCCACGAGCAACGTGGTGGGCGGATTTATCATCACGGACCGCATGCTCAGGATGTTCAAGCTCAGCAAGCAAAAACCCTAACTATGGAACTTCCGAATAGCAGCTTGATTGAGCTCGTCTATTTAGCCGCGGGCATTCTCTTTATCCTGTCGCTAAAGTGGATGAGTTCGCCTGGCACGGCCCGCCGCGGCGTCTGGGCCGGCGAGATCGGGATGCTGCTCGCAGTCTGCGGGACGCTCCTCCACCACGGGATTGTCGACTTCCGGTGGATCGCTGTCGGGCTGGTGCTGGGGTCGATCATCGGCGCTCGCCTGGGGCAAGTGCAGATGACGGCCGTGCCGCAGCGAACGGCGCTCAGTCACGCCTTCGGCGCGCTGTGCGTCACCCTTGTCGGTACGGCAGAGTTCTACCTGCGGTCGCCGGATATCTCCCGGTTCATGATGGCCGTGATTTCGCTCGAGGTTATCCTCGGGTCGCTGACCTTCACAGGCAGCCTGATGGCCGCCGGGAAGCTCCAGGAAATCCTGCCGCAGCGCCCCATTACTTATAAGGGGCAGAACTTCGTGAATCTCGCGCTTCTGGCAATCGCCGTCGGCGCGGCGGTGGTTCTGGTCTTGAATCCGGGACTGACGTATCTCTTCCCCTTGATCCTCGCGCTCGGGCTCACCTTCGGCGTGTTCATGGTCACTCCCATCGGCGGGGCCGACATGCCGACGGTGATCTCTCTGTTGAACTCGTACGCCGGCCTTTCGGCGGCAGCCATGGGATTCGTTCTGGACAACAAGCTGCTGATTGTAGCCGGCGCGCTTGACGGATCCTCGGGCTTCATCCTCTCGGTGATCATGTCGAAGGCCATGAACCGCTCCTTCACCAACGTCCTTTTCGGCGCTTTCGGCCAGGTTCAGGCCGCCGCGGCCGCGGCAGGCGAAGCGAAACCGGTGAGGAGCGCGACGGCGGAAGAGGCGGCCTCCATCCTCTCCGCCGCGAGCAAAGTGGTGATTATTCCGGGGTACGGAATGGCCGTGGCCCAAGCCCAGCACAAGGTTCGCGAGCTCTACGACATCCTTGTCAAGCAGGGCGTGGATGTGAGCTTTGCCATTCATCCCGTGGCCGGCAGAATGCCGGGGCACATGAACGTCCTTCTGGCCGAGGCCGATATCCCCTATGACAGACTGCTCGACATGGAGGAGGTCAACCCCGAGTTTCCTCAAACGGACGTTGCCCTCGTCATCGGCGCTAACGACGTCACGAACCCCGCCGCGCGAACCGATCCGTCGAGTGCAATCTACGGAATGCCGATCCTCGACGTGGATAGCGCGCGCATGGTCATGGTGGTGAAGCGTGGCATGAGCCCCGGCTTTGCCGGAATCGACAATCCGCTGTACTACATGGGCAAGACGCTGATGCTCTTCGGCGATGCGAAGTCGTTTGTGGGAGGGATCATCCGGGAACTCTCCGGCGGCGGCCACCAGTAAGCCCGCAAAGCCGACGCCGCCTCCGCCATCCACCGGCAGCCGCTACACTCGACATATGCTCCTCTGCCCGGTTCGCGACTGCCGCATGGGCCTGGCGCGCGAGGAGCGGCGGATGCTCTGCCCACAGGGACATTCGTTCGACATCGCGCGCAGCGGATACGTCAACCTGCTCCAGCCGGGGGACAAACGGTCCAAGCAGCCTGGCGACACCGCGACCGCCGTCGCCGGGCGGCGCCGGCTGCATGATCGCGGCTTCACGGAGCCGCTGCTGCGCGCAATCGCGGAGATCGCAGCCCCGTCTCCCGAGGACATCGTTCTCGACGCCGGCTGCGGCGACGGTTTCTACCTGGGCACGGCCGCCGGCCGCACCGGCTTCTCGGCGCATGGCGTCGACATCTCCATTCCGGCCGTGGATGCCGCGGCGCGGCGCTACCCCGCGTGCGAGTGGATCGTTGCCAACGCCGATCGCTTCCTGCCGTACGCAAGCCGCTCGTTCTCGATCGTCTGGTCGATCACGGCGCGAATGAATGCCGCCGAATTCCGGCGTGTCCTCCGCAGCGGCGGACGCCTCCTCGTCGCCCTCCCGGCGCCTGACGACCTCATCGAGCTGCGCGGCGCCGGCCGTGACCGCGCAGCCCGGACCGTCGCGGCGTTCGCCGGCGGCTTCACGCTCATAGAACGGCGCCGCGCCGCCACCGCGGCCGATCTCGACGCCGCCGCCGTTCACGACGTCCTGCATTCCATCTACCGGCCGCTGCGGTCGCAGCCGGCCGGAGCGATGCGCGTGACCTTCAGTCTGGATCTCCTGCTGTTCCGGGCCTCGTAGCTTCCGCAAGCGGCGTCATACTGGTAGTTTGTCCGCCTCTCTCATCAAACCGCCTCGCGACGTCTGGGACCGGTGGATCGGCCCGCGCACGCTCCTCTCGCAGGTCGGAAGCACGGCTCCATTCCTTAAAACGCGCCTGCCCGCCGCCGAACCCGGCCGCCTCATTGAGCTTGCCCACTCGCCCGACGGCTTCCTGCGCATTCTCGCCAGTTGGGAGAACATCCTGCGTCCCGGTCTGAATCCCGAGGAGCAACTGCAGGACTACTTCGCCCTATGCCTGGCGTGCCACCATGCTACCGTAGCGACGTTCGTGCCGACCGATGTCGATACCAAGATTCGCGGCATCGTATGGCGTGAATCGCGCGACCTCGATGTCCTGCGGCCCATGCTGCGCTTCGCTCTCGATTCGCGCGCCTGGACGGAGGACGGCATCTCCGTCCGCGCCGTGCGCGGCGTCAGCGGCCACAACGGCGAACAGTGGAGCGCCATTGCGGCGGGTCTCGGCCGCCTGCTCGAACTCGGCGACGCCGTTTCCGCCGCCGAGGCCCAGGCTGCGATCGAAGGGGAGATCGAACGGGAACAGGCGGCCTTCGATGAAGCCGCGGCGGAACCCGGCGCCGCGCTCGACCTGCTGCGCCTCTCGATGACCCTGGCGCACAACCGCGGCGACCTCACGCAAGGCATGGGTTTCTGGAGGCACACTCCGCTCACCACGCCTGTCATGGAGCGCCTCACCGCGCGCGGCCGCTTCACGCTCGCCGTTCGCGTTTACCAGCAGACGGGGCTTTCGGCCGAAGGTCACCGGCACTATCCGCTGCGTCCCGTGAAGGCGCTGCGCCGCTCTCCCGTCACGCTGCTGCCGCTTTGCCCTTTTCTGGACGATTGGGGCGGAGTGGTGGCTCAGCTCGAAGAGAGCCACGAAGTCCTGGCGGCTCTGGTAGGCGGTTGCCAGAAGTTACAGGGGCAGCAAGGGTACTATCGCGCGATCGCCGGCATGCGTGCCGCCTCTTCAGGCGTTTTCGAACGCGCGGCAGCGCGCATGCCAAACGCCACGCAGCGTCTGCTACGCGCCGCCGAACTGCGCAAACTCATCGACTTGCCACGCGTTTCCTTCGAATCCATGATGCGAAAACGCGCACGCGCCGCCTTGGCGATGTTCGGCGGGAAGGGAGTGTAGTTTCGATCCCGAAATCTCAGGTGCGCGCGAAGCAAGGCTTCAGCGCCGATACATCACACCAGGGCATCGAGACATTGCCGCGTCACATGGGGCATAATGTTTGTTCGAGTGACACTCATTGGTTCGTCGCAAAACTGCTTAGCCGATTCGATGCCCAACGCGACTACCAATATCGGGCAACTGGAAAAGCGGCTCGGCGTTACGTGGACAAATCTCAAGGACGCAAGAACACTGGCGGCCGCCAAGCGGGCTGAACTGCGGCAGTCAGTAAAAGGACTCGACACGGAAGACACCAGTGTGGTTGTTTCCGGATCCTTGGCAAGAGACGAGTTCACTTCCGGAAGCGACATCGACTGGACGCTCCTTATCGATGGCTCGGCCGATCCGGGGCACTACGACTTGACAGAGAAGATCAGGAGGGTCGTAGACAAGGTAGCCGCAAAGCCCACGGGCACGGAAGGGACTTTCAACGCCATGGTGTTCAGCCATGACCTGATTCATGAGATTGGCGGCCAGGACGACACGAATCGAAATACCACACGGAGACTGCTTCTGCTGTTGGAATCATCGCCGATCGGTCGCGAAGAAGCGTATCGACGCGTGGTGAGGAACATTCTGAATCGGTATCTGCTTGAAGATCGGGGATTCTGGAAGGG
Organism: Candidatus Sulfopaludibacter sp. SbA3; assembly: GCA_945893365.1. Taxonomy (GTDB): domain Bacteria; phylum Acidobacteriota; class Terriglobia; order Bryobacterales; family Bryobacteraceae; genus SYKU01. The sequence continues at coordinate 43,470 of CAMDED010000038.1, forward strand.
ATCGCAATACAGAGTCCCGCGGTTCCTTCAAAACGATTTTACTCGATATTGGCGAACCCTCGCGGTCGATTTCGCGTACAAGCTGCGGAATAGATCGGGGAAGGGCTGGGCTATCCGAAACATCAAGCTTCGCATGTCACGAAAGCTGATCTATGTCTCGGGTCTGCTGGCGTGCTATCGCTGCCACTTGGATATTGACGCTGATGCTTGGAGCGAGATTGCGCGGAGCGATGATGGCCGGAAGGCTATAGTAGAATACCTCGGCGACGTCTTTTGCGAGACCCCCCTTGAGATCACTGCCGAAGTCCTTCTACGATACCCGCATTTGGATAAAACGGCCAACGACATGCTTGGCTCTTACGACGAGTTCTTAGGGATGCCGGCAGACAAAGATCAGCGCGATCACCTGGAGTCGCTTAGCGAGGAGGCCGCCGACTCGGATGAGTTGTATCAAAAGGCGAGATCTCTCAGCCACACCTTTCGCGATGGCCTTTTGCAATTCTTTTTCGATTCCGAGAGTCCGTTGAATGAGCTGACCAAAAACTACGGAGTGTTTTGATGCGGCCTATAGGTTTTTCAACCGGCGCCCTTGCCCGCGCGGACTTTCGACGCGGGACTTCAATGGCATTGTCGGCCGGTTGTGCCGCGATAGAGTTGTCGGCGCTGCGCCAACACGAACTGTTCCCCATGCTCGATGCCCTGAATGGCTTGGATTTGACTGGATTCGGCTATGTGTCTCTGCACGCCCCCAGTCAAATGGCTCCGGAGTGGGAATCGGCCGCCTGGGACCGAATACGCAGGGAGCTGGGGCGCCAGTGGCCGGTTGTCGTACATCCGGACGCGCTGTCCGACTTATCCCTGTGGAGAGAGTTTGGATCGTTACTCTGTGTGGAGAACATGGATAAGCGCAAGCCCGTCGGCAGAACGGCAAAAGAACTGGACCGCATCTTCCAGGAACTTCCGGATGCATCGCTTTGCTTCGATATCGGTCACGCCAGGCAATGCGACACGACAATGACTGAAGCATACCTTATCCTCCGGAAATTCGGTTCAAAGCTGCGGCAGGTTCACGTGAGCGAGGTCAACACCCGCAGCGCGCATGATGCTTTGTCCTATACTTCGATTCTGGCATTTCAGGAGGTAGCGCACCTGATCCCGGAAGACGTTCCTCTCATATTGGAAACTCCGGTAGGCGCTGAGGACATGGCGGCGGAAATCGCCAAGGCGCATGAGGCGTTTCCGCTCGGGCGGCAATCTTTGGTCGCTTGAGAACTTTGCCAGGTTCTTCGCCCGTTCTTGGGGAACGCCTAGTCACCGCCTTCGCCGCGCCCGGAAGGACCGCTCGAACTCTTAGCGTCAGCGGGAAGGGGCGGGGCCTTGGCTATAGCTCGCTTGGCAGTGTCAAGCCCGTCTTCGCAAGCGACTTCTGGAGAAGCGTTCGAGCTTCCGATTCATCGATCCGGCGAACGATGGAAAGCTCCGTCACGAGCATGTGGCGGGCGCGGTCCAGCATCTTCTTCTCGCGGAAAGAGAGAACCTTCTCGCGCTGGAGCATGAGAAGACCTTTCATAACCTCCGCCACCTGGAGGAGACTGCCGCTCTGCATCTTATCCGTGTTCTCTTTGAACCGCGATTTCCAGTCCGCCCGCGTATCGGGCAGACCCGGCGCCGCCAGATAGGTCAGCACCCGGCCCGCCTCGTTCTGCCGCGTGATCTTCCGCAGACCGATGTTTGAAACGTTCGAAAAGGGAACCGTCACCGTAATGCTGTGGTACATCAGGCGCAGCAGATAAAAGCGCTCGAATTGTGTGCCAAAGGAACGGGTGCTGATGTTCTCAATCGTTCCGATTCCCTGATTCGGGTAGACCACTTTCTCGCCGATCTCAAACGTCATCATACCTTGACCGCCCCGTTTACACCGGTGTGAAGTTGTACTACATTCTGAAACAAACCCAAAAAGGATCATAAGGCCATTGTCCCGTTCTGTCAATGGGGAAATCGCGGAAAATTATCATTTTCAGTGCTTTCGAAGGTTTTGGCGGAATTTTCTCCCGGAAGTTGATCGATTTAGGGTGATTGACCTTCCGCAACTAGCCACCAAGTCTAGGTGGTTGTTGGATCTTCCTGAATTTTTCCGCTCGCAGTTCTGTGATACCCTGATTCTTACTCGTCCCCGCCGCCCCGTTTGCGAGTCCTGTCTGCTGAAAGGTGCTCTTCTCCTCATGCCGCCACTCGCGTTGCTAATCGTGTCCGACGCGGCGAAAATCCCCCTCTCCATGCTGGTGGTGTTCGTGTCGGCGAAGGTGATGGCGGAACTTTTCGAACGCATCGGACAGCCGGGTTTGGTCGGGGAGATTCTCGCTGGAGTGGCGATCGGCCCGAGTGTGCTTGGGTGGATGGCCCCGAACGAGTTCCTCTCCGCTCTGTCCGAGCTGGGCGCAATGTTCCTGCTGTTCCGCGTCGGCCTCGAGGTGAAATCGTCTGAGCTCCTGAAGCTTGGAGGCACCGCGATGGTAGTCGCGTGTTCGGGAGTTGTAGTGCCCTTCATCATGGGTTGGGGCATCCTCACGCTCTGGGGCGCCTCGCTTCCCGCCGCTGTGTTCGTGGGGGCGGCGATGGTCGCGACGAGCGTCGGCATCACGGCTCAAGTCCTCTCGGCGAAGAAGCTTCTTCACCTGGTCTCGAGCAAGATTATCCTGGCTGCGGCCGTCATTGACGACGTCCTCGGTCTGTTGGTCCTCGCCGTCGTGAGCAGCTTCGCAAAGGGCAAGGTCGATCTGGTTGCGCTTGCCGTCACCGGCGTCCTGGCGGCGGGTTTCACGATCGTCGTAGCTAAGTGGGGTACGCGCACCATGGACAGGATTGTCCCGCATGGGGAAAAGCTGCACGTAGGCGAAGCGCAGTTCGCCATGGCGATCAGTTTCATGTTCGGCCTCTCGCTGCTTGCCGTTTACACCGGCGTTGCAGCCATAGTCGGCGCCTTCCTGGCGGGCATGGCGCTCGCTGAAAGCACGGGGCCCCGCGTACGCGACCTCTCGCACGGTGTTAGTGAGCTCCTGATCCCGTTCTTCCTCGTCGGCATCGGGCTGAACGTGGATTTGCGAGCGTTTTCCGACGCCGGTACGATCCTGCTCGCGGCGCTGATTCTGGCGGCCGCCGTCGTTTCGAAGTTCATCGGCTGCGGTTTGGGCGCGTGGCCGATGGGAAGGACGGAGGCGTTCCGGGTCGGCGTCGGCATGATCCCGCGGGGAGAAGTGGGAATGGTCGTGGCGCAGATGGGTCTGGGGATGGGGATTATTCAGCAGAATGTGTATAGCGTGGTCGTGTTTATGTCCGTCGCAACCACGATCATTGCGCCGCCGCTGCTGAAGATTGCTTTCAAGGATGCAATCAAGCCAGGACAGCCGGAAGTGGAGGAGTTCAGGCTGGGGTAGCACGGAAAGGGAAGGATGGCGTTGCTAGGAGCCCCGGCCCTGACGAATGGATGAGTTCGGAAGGGCTGCTTTTGCGAAACGATGCACCGCTACCGAGGCTGGCTTTCAGGCGCCCCTGCTGGAGGTTGCAGGCGTGCGGACGGACACAGACCCGGCGCTGGGCTTATGGGCGCTAGCTCACGCGAGGTTTTTTCTTGAAGTTCTTAAAAAAGGTCAGACCGGCCGCGAGGGCGACCCCAACCACAACCGGCACTACCGGAGCTCCGTTAGAGATCAGAAAATAGCCGGCCAGAATTCCAGCGCCGGCAAAAAAGCGCCATTTCAATTCCATATCATGATCACCGAGGTAGCGGCAAACAACAAACCCAGCACCAAAGCCGGCTGGACCAGCGACTTCTTCCACTCGGGCTTCTGCGTCCCGTCGCGATGTAGGCGACGGATTTCCTGAAGCTGTTTCCGGGCAAGTGAAAGCTCCCAGGCGTTGCTGGCGAGGTCGAGGGCTTTCACAGTCTCTTCCTCCGCCCGGATCAGGATGCGAAGCCGGTAAAGCAACTCGGAGTATTTGAGTTGCGCAAAGAAGTGCGTACCATCGAGCGCCACCGCCGCCTCGAGCGTGTCCATCGATTTGTACACGTCGAAATTCATGGCGTAAGCCATGCCGAGGCACGTTCGCACATCGGGGCATGTGGGATTCGCGGTCACCGCCCTCTCCAGTATCCGGATGTACTCAGCCAACTTCTCCGGCGAGACCGTGTGCGGATGGCGCCACGGCACGGGGGGCAATCGCCCCCCGCTATAGGTCAAATCGCCGGCTGGCGGCAAAGCTGCCGGCTGAAGTTCCGTGGCAATCCGCATGTTACACTCCTTACGCCTTTGCCTTCAGTTCGAACTCGGGGTAACCGAGCTGTCCGATTTCCGGCAAGTCAAGACCTTCCAACTCCGACTTGGCTGAAGAGCGCTGTCCGACGAGGGCGTCGATACCCAGGTTGACTACAAACACCAGTACGAAGACAAAGCCGATCAGCGTCGATACGCCGATCAACTGCGCCACCAACTGACTGGCGTCGCCGTAGAAAAGACCCGTCACCGAGCCGCTGACTCCGTTCCAGGAGCCGCCGTAATTGCTCTTGCCGTCGGCGAAAAGGCCCACGGCGATCACGCCCCACAGGCCGTTCGCGCCGTGCACGGAGATCGCGCCCACCGGATCGTCCACCTTGAGAACGCGATCGACGAACTCGACGGAGAGACAAACCAGAAGGCCGCCGATCAGGCCGATGATCACCGAAGCGACCGGATTGACGAAGCCGGAAGGGGCGGTAATCGCCACCAGACCCGCCAACAGTCCGTTGCCCGACATCGACGCGTCCGGCTTCCCATAGCGCATCCACATATAGAGCATCGAGCTAAAGAAGCCGGCCATACCGGCAAGCATCGTATTCACCGCCACGGAGCTGATGCGGAGGTTGCCATTTCCGGAAGCTCCCAGCGTGGAGCCCGGGTTGAAACCGAACCAGCCGAAGGCCAGAATCAAGCAACCTAAGAGTACGATCACGATGTCGTGCCCCACGATCGGGTTCGACTTGCCTTGGCGCGTGTACTTGCCGAGGCGAGGCCCTATCATCATCGCGATCGCGAGCGCCGACAGGCCACCCACCGAGTGAACCACGCCGGAACCGGCGAAGTCGCAATAGCCTTTACCCAACCCGAAGTTGGTTCCAAGAGTGGCGAGCCAGCCGCCGCCCCATGCCCAGTTACCGAATAGGGGGTAGATGAAAGCGCCCAACATGAAGGAGGAGACGACGAATGCTACCAATTTCCAGCGTTCCGCGCAGGAACCCGTCACGATCGTGAGGGCCGTATCCATGAACACCATCTGGAACAGGAAGACCACCATCACTCCGACGTCGTAGGTCCCGCTGTGCGTCAGGAAGAAGCCGTTCTGTCCGAACAGGCCCATCGACTTGCCAAACAGAGTGATCGCGTACTCGGAGTTCAGTGTCGGCGCGCCGCCGAGATTGGCCACGCCGCCCACGCCGCCCATCTGGATACTAAATCCGATCAGCCAGTAGGCGAGCAGCCCGACGCTATATACCGCGAAGTTCATCATCATGGTGTGATTGGCGTTCTTCGCGCGGCAGAGTCCGGTTTCCACAATCGCGAAACCAGCCTGCATGAACATCACGAGGAAGCCGCACATCAGCGTCCATGTGAAGTTGATGCCGATCTTGTTCTGACCTATCTGGTTGACGACATCGGCGATGGTGAGGCCCTTCGCCTTGGGGGTCTTGTCGGTGATCGGGTCGGCCACGGCGACATCGGCCACCGTTCCGGTAAGCGCGCCATCTGGGTCGCCTTTCAGCCGCAACTCAGGCTTAGGAGCTTCGATGCCTTTCAAGTCCGCGTCGGTGATCGGGACCGCCACCGGCGCGGCTGCGGCCGCTGGAGGCGCCCCTCCCGGCGGGGCGGCCGCGGGTGGAGCCTGCGCGAGGCCGGCCGCTACGAGGGCCATCGCCAGGAATGCGAGAGTGATCGGTTTCTTCATGGTCATTTTCTCCAGATCGCGTTCTTCAAGTAGGCGGGATTGAGGATTCCCATGATGCCGAACAGGCTGACGGCGATGCCTGCCACAACCATCACGAGGCGCGCGTTGACGCTCGAAGCCATCCCCAGGCTGGCCACGCTCAGCGCAAAACCAAGAAGCGTAATTATGAGTCCGATGAATATCATGTGTTTTCTCCCTTCAGTCTTCTTTGTGTTCCCAAGGCTTACACTTCAGGAACAAGACGCACGATACGCCGAGGGCGGCTAAGCCCGCCATGATCGGAACAAAACTGCCGCCGGATGCAAGTCCGGCCGCGATCAGCACGAACGCGATAAGAAACAGCAATATACCTTGAGCCTGCGTGGGATTTGCCCCCATGGTCTGCCTCCAAAGATTTTTTGAATTTGATACACGGCCGCATCGACCTAGATGCGGTTTCTACAACGCGGAAGAACGGCCGCCGGGTACACCGGCCCCTTTAAACCGCGGCCGCCAGATTGCGGCTTCCTAAGAGGATACTGGACGAACCCCGGAAAGAGAAGATGAATTTTTTTATCGGACCGACAACAAACGCTTGTGCAACGCTCAGCGTTCGGAGGGGGACTCGGAGGCGGGTTCGGCCTTCCGGTTCAGGTCGTCGGCAAGGATAATGGCTTCCGCCAAATCCCGCATGGGACGGCGCAAACGCCTGCTTTCGTTCCTGAGGCGAAGGTATGCGTCCTCTTCGGTGAGGTTCTGCCGGTGCTGCAAGATGCCTTTGGCCCGCTCCACAAGCTTCCGGGTCTCGAGAGTACGCTTCATTTCAAGCGTTTCCGACAACAGCCGGGAATTCTCGATCGCCGTCGCCGCCTGGCCCGCCACCACTTTCACGAATCCGACTTCCTCTTCGGTGAACAGGCGCTCGCTGCTGGTGTAGATGTTGATGGTTCCGATCACCTTCTCTTTCGCGAACAGCGGCACGGAGAGAAGCGATTTCAAGCCCGTCTTGCGAGCCAGCTCGGGGTACCGGAACTGCTTTTCGGCGGCTACGTTCATTGCCATCAGCGGGCGCGCTTCGCGCACAACCCGGCCGATCAGCGAATCCTCGATCTTGAGCGGAAGCTTCTGCAGATAGTCCGGCGAAGAGCAGCGCGCGGCGGAAACGACCAGTTCCCGGCGCTCTTCGTCCACCAGCATGATTGAGCAAACCGGCGAATCGAACGTCTCGGCCACCATTTCCGAAATGGCCTGGAGGATGCGGTCGAGATAGCTTTCCTCGGAAATCGTCTGCGCCACCGCGGCGAGCGCTTCCATGCGCCTCACCGACGTCTGCGACTGCTCGGCGAGTTTCGATTTCGCCAGAATGCCGCCCATTTGCTCACCCGTAAAAGTGAGCAACGCCACTTCGTCCGGCGTGTGGTTGTGCGATTCCTTGTGGTGCACGTTGATAATGCCGATGAGGTCGCCGCCGGCCACGAGGGGAACGGAAAGAAAGGCTTCGAAGGTGTCTTCGGGCAGCGTCTGGAAGAACTTGAACCGTGAATCCGCCGACGCCTTCGAGGCTAGGGCGACTACCGATTTGTGCTCTGCCACCCAGCCGGTGACGCCTTCACCCATCTTCATCCGGATCCTGCCGATTTCCGAGGCGTGCGGCAGTTGCGAAGCTCGCAGCACGATCTCTCCGCTCGCCTGATCCACCAGATAGACAAGGCACGCGTCGCAGGCCGTGACCTGAACGGTCAGGCTGATGAGTTCCTGCAGCATGCGCTCGATATCGAGATCCGAGCTGACGATGCCGCTGATTCTGTGAAGTAAGGCGATGTGCGACCCCGCGGGTTCGGCCGGCTCAACCGCGTCCATCATTTCCGTGCTCATCATGGTTCCCCTTATTGCGTAGCTTCGACGAACTTCGTGGCTGACTTGGCACGTTAGACAAGAGCGCTGCGAGGCCCTCTACTTGTTAGTCTATGGGCGGGTGAACGGGGAGTCCAATTCAAAATTTCTATCGGCGGGATGAGGACATGGGATGGAGCGCACGTCATTTGGACGCGGGCCGAGGTTCACCGGCGAAACCGCTGGGGCGCCTGCGCGGGCGACCATCCACGAACTCCTTCCCAATCTGCCCGTAAGGCTGCCCGGTGGGAGAGAGTGGCGCGCTTAAGACGCGCACGGCGAGCGGGCAGCAGCCTACACCTTAGCCTTCGCCGCCGTCCAGCCGCGGTCGAGCACGCCTCGCATCCTCCGCAGAAGGCCGGCGTGTTCCGTCTTTCGCGCCAGGTTCGTGTACTCCTTCGGATCCGTCTTGTGGTCGAACAATTCTTCATCCGGGTGCGGCCCCGTCCACCGGATGTAGCAATAGCGGTCGGTACGCACGGCCCTCCCGACGATGCCCTCCGGCGCGGCCATTTGCGTAAACGCGGCCGATTTCCAGGAACGCGAGGGATTCTCGAGGAGCGGCATCAAGCTCTGCCCTTCCAGGTGCGGCGGAAGAGGCATTCCACCGATCTGCGCAACCGTCGGATAGATATCGATGAACTCCACTAGCGACCGGCAGGCCCTGCCGCGCGCCTTGCGCCCGGGCGCCGCAACGATGAGCGGAGCCTTCGCCGACTCCTCAAACAAACTCCGCTTGTGCCAGCGGTGATGCTCGCCGAGATGATAGCCGTGATCGCCCCAGAATACGATCGCGGTCTTCTCCATGAGTTTGAGTTTGTCGAGCGCGGCCAGCACGCGCCCAACCTGCCAGTCCATGTAGGAGATGGTCGCGTAGTAGGAACGGATCGCCTCGCGCTTTCCATTCTCGTCCATACCCATGTCGTTCGCGCGCGTGTTGATGGCGATTTCGCTTGCTTTCGGAATGTCATCGCGGTCGTTCGGTGGGTTCACCACGGGACGGATTGCACCCATAGGATACATGTCGAAGAACCGCGAGGGCGCGACGTTCGGCACATGCGGGCGCAAAAAGCCAAGCCCGATGAATACAGGCTTGCCCCGATTCTTCTCGAACGTTTCGATGGCAAGTTCGGCGGCCCGGTCGTCGGCCTGATCTTTACCGTCCCCGCTAAATGAGATCCACTGCCAGGCCGCGCCGCCGCTGGTCTTGATCGAGTGCCGCTCGCCTTCGGTGTGCTGTTCCTTGCCCGGGGGGCTGACGGCGGCGTCCCAGGATGGCGGATCGTCCCACTTGTCGGTGCCTACCGATGCGGGAACGTCCATGTGGTACATCTTCCCGTAGCGGTGCGAGGTGTAGCCGTTCCGGCGGAACAGTTGGGGCAGCGTCGTTACGTCGGGCCGCGTGTCGCGAATCGCGATTTGGTTCTCGAAGATTTTCGTCGAGTCCGGCCGCAGTCCGCTGAGCAGAGACGTCCGGCTGGGACCGCATAGCGGGAATTGACAGTAAGCGCGTTCGAAGCGCACGCCCATCGACGCGATGCGGTCGACATTCGGCGACTTTACGATGGGGTGGCCGAAACAGCCGAGATTGCTATTGCAATCGTCGGCGGCGATGAAGAGAATGTGCGGTCTCTCCGGCGCGGTTTTCTTGCCGAGCAAAATGTAAGGAGCGGCAAGGGCGGCGGTGGAAAAGAATGAGCGGCGGGTCGGGGACATGGAAGTTATTGTATGTCCTGCAACTGCCGGCGCGGCGGGGGGCCTCGTCGTTAGGCGGAGATCTCGCCGGCAATCCGGTACTTGCAGAGGCGTTCCAGCGCAACCGAGGCTAACGGGACCGATTGCCCGCTTGTTCATTGTGGGCGAGCTCCGCGCAGTGCAGGACATCGTTTCGCCGCTCCAGGACGATTACGAATCTCCGCCGGCGGTCCGTGAAGACCTGCCCCGGAAGCATGGTGTTCGAGACCGAAGGCGATGGGCTTGGGGAGTGCTAGCCCGACTTTCGCAAAACTAAGGCCATGTTCTTCGCCAGAGGGCTGTAAACAGTGATCCAAACGCAATTCCAAGACTAGATGAAACAATCGCTAGTCTCCCACGCCGTTCTTTAGTAGGATTTTGTCGCGCCAAGCCATTATTACAGTGCTTTGGCTCATGGGCGTAAGGCCGCAAACGCCGAGTATCAAACACAGCGCGGCATAGCCGCAACCAAACACTGATGGCGTTTTCCGTTTCCCTATGATGTTGGTTGTTGGAAGACTGACATCGCAAAGAAAGGAAAACGCCATGACGAGTTTATCTCGAAATACGAGAGCCAGATTGGGGGAGTGATCTCG